>JAYUHJ010000051.1:0-5864 GCA_043767065.1 Hyphomicrobiales bacterium
GCTCCGGCATCACGGCCCGTCGCCCGCCCGCCTTCACGGCCGGTCGATCCGGAAGCGCGTCCGGCGGCAGAGCGGCGCACGGCCGAGCAGGTATCCGAATACGCACGGCGTCCGGCCAGCCGTAGTCTGCCGCTCGACTTGCACGGCCGGGCTCCCGGCCGGCCGGCCGACGACGACGAGCTTGAGATTCCGGCCTTCCTTCGCCGCCAGGCGAACTAATCCCCAGGTTCGCCGCCAGGCGAACTAATCCCCAAGTGGGGCGATCGATTCGGTAACGGAGGCGCCTGGGCCCTGAGGCCCGGGCGCCTTTTGTTTCAAGGGTCCGTTGTGGCCGAGAAGTGGCAGGTTTGCGGCCTAATTCCGGTAACACTTGGTAAGAAACCGTGACTTGGCCGCCCCCCATGGCCGCCGGTAGTGTTTCGCCAACCATCGCAGCCAAGCGTGATCAAGGGCTGCGGAGCATGGGACGGGGGTCCCGAAGCTGGCTGGGCCAGCTTTTGGGATGGGGCGTGGGGAATGCGGACGCAGTTCCAGCACACCATTGCCAAGCGGGTCGAGCTTGTCGGCTGCGGTATCCATAGTGGGGACCCGGCCAAGGTCGCGATTCTCCCCGGCCAGCCGAATGCCGGCATTGTCTTCGTACGCCGCGGCCAGGAGGGCACCGCCGACCGCATGATTGCAGTCACGCCCGGGTCCGTCCGCAACACCGAATTCGCGACCGTTCTGGGCGACGGCAACGGCGCCCTCTGCTCGACCGTCGAGCACCTGTTGGCCGCCTTCCTGGGCCTCGGGATCGATAATGCGGTGATCGAGGTCGATGGCAACGAGTTGCCGATCCTGGATGGCAGTGCTGCCCCGTTCGTCGAGGCAATCGATGCCGTCGGCCTTCGGGTCCAGACAGCGCCGCGCCGCTTCCTCAAGGTACTGAAGCCGATCCGGGTCGAGGATGGCCTTGCCAGCGGCGAGCTGCTGCCGTTCGACGGCGGCTTCCGGCTGGAAGTCGATATCGATTTCGAGCACAAGCTGATCGGGCACCAGCGCTATGCGGCGACGCTCTCGCCCGATGTGTTCCGCCGGGACCTCGCGCGCGCCCGTACTTTCGGGTTCATGTCGGACGTGGCCAAGCTGTGGAGCGCCGGCTATGCGCGCGGCGCGTCGCTCGAAAACACCATCTGCCTCTCCGAAGACCGGGTGCTGAACCCGGAGGGTCTGCGCTACCGCGACGAGTTCGTCCGTCACAAGGCGCTCGACGCGATCGGCGATCTGTCGCTTGCCGGCCTGCCGATTCTGGGGCGTTACCGCTCGGTTCGCGGCGGCCATAAGCTCAATGCCATGGTGGTCGCGGCGCTTGTCGCCAACGGTTCGGCTGCCACCGTGGTTCAGCCCTCGCGCCGCCGCGATCGCGGCCATGCCGGAGTGGGCGTGCCGGCCGCAGTCCCCGCCTACGGCGCGGACCTTTCCTAACCCGCCACAAAGGCGACTGATTCCACCGCTAGCGCCATGGTGGGAACTGGCCGTTTTCGCTACAAGAACGCGGTCCGCAAGGGCTCGTTTCGAGCTTCCCACGGGGGTTTCAAGGGTTGATGCGTCGCATTCTTAGAATCAAACTTGGCACCGAGCGCGGCACTTCCTTCAGCGCGGTCCTCTGCCTAGCCGCGATGCTGGCGCTGCCGCTCGGTGGCTGCGCGTCGCTCGACAGTTTCTCGCTCAATAACCTGTTCGGCGCCAAGGAGGACGACGGTCTTCTGGCCGAGCAGCCGGCCGACAAGCTCTACAACGAAGGCCTCACACTGATGAACCGGCGCGAATTCGACGACGCCGCCAAGAAGTTCATCGAGGTCGACCGCCAGCATCCCTATTCGGAATGGGCGCGCAAATCGCTGCTGATGACGGCGTACGTATTCTACGAGAACGGCAAGTACGACGACACGATCCAGGCGGCGCGGCGCTATGTGACGCTGCATCCGGGCAGCCCCGACGCGGCCTATGCACAATATCTGATGGCGTCGTCGTTTTTCGATCAGATCCCCGACATCACCCGCGACCAGGGCCGGACCGAACGCGCGCTGACCGCGCTCGACGAGGTGATGCGCAAATATCCCAATACCGAGTATGCCGAGAGCGCCAAGAAAAAGGTCGAGGTCGCGCGCGACCAGCTCGCCGGCAAGGAAATGATGATCGGGCGCTGGAATCTCGAGCGGCGCAACTACATCGGAGCCATCAACCGCTTCAAGGCCGTGGTCACGCAGTACCAGACCACGCGGCACGTGGAAGAGGCGCTGATGCGGTTGACCGAGGCCTATATGGCGCTCGGCATCGTGAACGAGGCGCAGACCGCGGCCGCCGTGCTCGGGCACAATTTCCCGGACAGCCCCTGGTACCAGGACGCCTTCAAGCTGGTGCAGTCGGGCGGCCTGGAGCCGCGCGAGCACAAGCAATCCTGGATCAGCAAGGCGTTCGGCACGTTCAGCGCGAGTTCGGTTACGCGGCTGATCATCGGCAACTAGCGATCTTGTGACGTCTCCTGTGAGTGGAGCCGCCGCGGCGGCTTTTCACGGTTCGTTCTTGCGCTAGACTTGGCCCCGGCCATGCTGACCCATCTTTCGATTCGCGACATCGTCCTCATCGAGAAGCTCGATCTCGATCTCGCCGCCCGTCTCACGGTGCTGACCGGAGAGACCGGTGCCGGCAAGTCGATCGTGCTCGACGCGTTCGCGCTGGCGCTCGGCAGCCGCGGCGACGCGGCGCTGGTGCGCCAAGGCGCGGAGCAGGGGCAGGTGGTCGCGGCCTTCGATGTGAAGAAGGGCCATCCGGCACTCGCGGTGCTCAAAGCCAACGATCTCGATATCGACAATGATGGCGATCTGATCCTGCGCCGCGTGCAGCTCGCCGATGGGCGCACGCGCGCTTTCATCAACGACCAGCCGGTGAGCGTGCAGGTGCTGCGCGAGGTCGGCGGCAAGCTGGTGGAAATCCACGGGCAGCACGACGAGCGTGCGCTCGTGGATCAGGCGACCCACCGCATGCTGCTCGATGCCTTCACCGGCCACGCCGATCGCGTGGCCGAGGTGCGGCGGCTATGGAGCGCCTGGCGCGAGGCGGAGGCGGGGGAAAAAGCCGAGCGGGAGCGGCTCGCGCGCGCGCTCGGCGATGCCGATTACGTGCGCCATGCGGTCGAGGAATTGAAGGCGCTGGCGCCGCAGCCGGGCGAGGAACAAGCCTTCGCCGAGAAGCGCGCCATGCTGATGCGCGCGGAAAAGATTTCCGGCGATCTGCGCGAGGCGCATGAGGCGGTGGCGGGCGCGGCTTCCCCGGTGCCGATCCTTTCGGCGGCTTTGCGCAAGTTGGAGCGCCGCACCGCCGAGGCCTCCGATTTGGTCGCCGGGCCGGTGAAGGCGCTCGACACGGCGCTGCATGGGCTGGAAGAGGCCCGCGCCGGGCTCGAGGCTGCGCTTGCGCTCGCCGATTTCGACCCCAAGGAGCTCGATCGCATCGAGGAGCGCTTGTTCGCGCTGCGCGCGGCGGCGCGGAAATACTCGTCCACGGTCGATGCGCTGCCGGCGGTGGCGGCGCGCTTCGTCGGCGATTTGGAGGCCATCGATCAGGGCGAGGAGCGGCTCAAGGCGCTGGGTGCCGCCACCAAGCAGGCCGAAGGCGCCTATCGGGGCGAGGCGGTGCGGCTCTCGAACGCGCGCAAGAAGGGCGCCGAGGGCCTCGATGCCGCCGTGAACAAGGAGCTGAAGCCGCTCAAGCTGGAGCGGGCCGAGTTCATTACGGAAATTACGAGCGATGCGGCCGCGCCGGGGCCGGACGGCTACGACCGGGTCGAGTTCTGGGTGCGGACCAACCCGGGCGCCAAGCCGGGGCCGATGATGAAAGTGGCCTCGGGCGGGGAGCTTGCGCGCTTTCTGCTGGCGCTCAAGGTCGCGCTCGCGGACCGCGGCTCGGCGCCGACGCTGGTGTTCGACGAAGTCGACAGCTCGGTCGGCGGCGCGGTATCGGACGCGATCGGCGCGCGGCTCGCCCGCCTCGGGCAGCGGGTGCAGGTGCTCGCCGTCACCCACGCGCCGCAAGTGGCGGCGCGCGCGGCCAATCATTTCATGGTGGAGAAGACGCCGGTGGACAAGGGCAAGCGCGTCGCGACCCGCGTGCAGATACTCGACGCCGCGGCGCGACGCGAGGAAGTGGCGCGCATGCTGGCGGGCGAGACGGTGACCGAAGAAGCGCGCAAGGCCGCCGAGCGGCTGATCGCCGGGGCGGCGTGAACTGCTGAAACTAAAGTATCTAGATTTGCTGTCCGTATGTGATTAGAAAGCGAGAATGCCGCGAACAAGCAAGAAGGATGAGTCAAAACTAGACGATTTTACGCGCGCTGAGAAGATCAATTTAATTGCTGATGATTTTCTATTGTTGCGGCCCCGAGCTGTAAAGGCAGATCTAACCTCTGCCCTCAACGCTCTTAGCGACAATTCGATCGGTAATTTCTTTCGTCTCTTTCATCATCCACTTGTGGGGCTGAAAAGAGAAGAGAAGATAAAAGCTCTCACAACTGCTCCGACGAAGTTCTCCAACAAGGTGCGTCTTGCCGTACGAAAGCTAAATGCATTCGTACGGGAGGCGGATGACTATTATTACGTCAAGAATGAGAACCTAATTACAGATGCTGAATATGACGCACTTAAAACGGTGCTTTCAAACCTTGTGAAAAAGGAGAAGACCTTTCGATTGTTTGCGGGGCAGCTTTACAAAGTAGGAGCCCCAGCCTCAGAAAAATTTGAAAAGGTGCGGCACGCTGTGCCGATGCTGTCGCTCGCGAATGGCTTTAGCAATGAAGACGTCACGGGTTTCGTCGAGCGGATCAGGCGCTTCCTCAATCTAGGCGACAAGGAGAAGCTCTCCTTCACCGCCGAGCCCAAGATCGACGGGCTCTCCTGTTCGCTGCGCTACGAGCGCGGCGCGCTCACGGTGGCGGCCACGCGGGGCGACGGTGAGGAAGGTGAGGACGTCACCGCCAATGTGCGCACGATTAAGGACGTGCCGCAGACGCTAAAAGGCAAGAATGTGCCGGATCTCATTGAGGTGCGCGGCGAGGTCTACATGGGCCACTTCGATTTTCGTGAACTTAACGAACGCCGGGAAGCGAAAGGGGAGAAGGTCTTCGCCAATCCGAGAAACTCTGCTGCAGGCTCACTGCGTCAGCTCGATCCGAAAATTACTGCAAGCCGGCCACTGCGCTTTTTTGCCTATGGTTGGGGCGAGCGTAGCTTGCTACCCGCAGACACCCAATACGGCGTGCTGGAGGCGTTCAAGCGCTGGGGCTTTCCGGTCAATCCGCTGACCAGGCGCTGCGCGAGTCTCGAGGAAATGCTCGCGCATTATCGCGCGATCGAGGAGCAGCGCGCGAGTCTCGGCTACGACATCGACGGTGTGGTCTACAAGCTCGATCGGCTCGACTGGCAGGAGCGACTCGGTTTCGTCTCGCGCAGCCCGCGCTGGGCGCTGGCGCACAAGTTCACGGCCGAGAAGGCCACGACCGTCATCGAGAATATCGACATCCAGGTCGGGCGCACCGGTGCGCTGACGCCGGTCGCCAAGCTCAAGCCCGTGACGGTCGGCGGCGTCGTGGTGTCGAATGCCACGCTGCACAACGAGGACGAGATCGCGCGCAAGGATGTGCGGGTGGGCGACACGGTGATCGTGCAGCGCGCGGGCGATGTGATTCCGCAGGTGCTCGGCGTGGTGCTGGAGAAACGGCCGCGCGGCACCAAGCCTTATCAGTTCCCGGCAGTCTGCCCGGCCTGCGGCAGCCACGCGGTGCGCGAGGTCGATCCGGAAACCGGCGAGCCCGAGGCCGTGCGCCGCTG
>JAYUHJ010000052.1:0-2477 GCA_043767065.1 Hyphomicrobiales bacterium
GCGCCGCCCGTTTCGTTTTGCGAGCAGGAGAAAGCCGCGTGAGCGGGCCGCGCGTCAGCGCGTGCAGGTGATGGCGACTTTGACCGGGCAGGAAGGCCCTTGGCAGACTTTGAGCGGCAGCCCGCCCGGCAACGTGCCGGTGATCTCGTTCGGTTCCATGCGGCCGTAATCGACGACTCGCGCGAAGGCATTGGCGCGGCAGAGCGCCGTGGCCGCCGCGCGGCCGCACGGTTCGCCGGCGGCGAGACAGCGGTCGATGCCGTAGCCATCGGAACTGTCGATCAGGAAAGTCTTGGTGTCGGCCTGGGCCGGTGTCGTGAGCGCGAGCGCAACGGCAAGCGCGGCAATGCGAATAGCGATCATGGACTGGTCCCCGGGATGGAAATTCCCCACCCGGAGCTTGCTCTCGCGTCGTTGACAGGCCGTTAACGATGCAATGACAGGGCCGCCCTTGGCCTCATCCTTCGAGACGGGCGCTGCGCGCCCTCCTCAGGATGAGGCCAAGAAATCCGCCCTCACCCTGAGGAGCGCCCGAAGGGCGAGGGCGCTATATGCCAGACCTTGACGGCGGCGCGGCCCGCCCGGCATGGTGGCCCCATGACGGCCACCTTCAACCGTTTCTTCGGCATTTGCCGCGAGATTAGCTGCGCCTAGAGGGCGCGGGCGGGGCCGTTTTTCTCAAAATTCAGAGATCGACGTTCCGGCCCGCGGGCAAGGGACGTTCATGGAGCTCAAGCTCTACAACACGCTGACGCGCACCAAGGAGGCCTTCAAGCCTCTCGATCCCGCACGCGTGCGCATGTACGTGTGCGGACCGACGGTCTACGAGCGCGCGCACATCGGCAATGCGCGGCCGGTGATCGTGTTCGACGTGCTGTTCCGTCTGCTGAAACATCTCGCCAAGGAAAATAATTGGGGCGAGGTCGTTTACGTCCGCAACATCACGGACGTGGACGACAAGATCAACGCGCGCGCCGCCGAGCGCGGGATTTCTATTGGCGATCTGACCAAGACGACTTTCGAGTGGTTTAAGGAGGACGTGAAAGCGCTTGGCTGCCTTGAGCCAACGCACGAGCCGCGCGCGACGGAATACATCGCGCAGATGATCAAGATGATCGAGGCTTTGATCGCGACCGGGCACGCCTATCCGGCCGAGGGTCATGTTCTTTTCGACGTATCGTCTAAGCCCGACTACGGAAAACTTTCGAACCGCTCGGTCGATGAAATGATCGCCGGCGCGCGCGTCGAAGTTGCGCCCTACAAGAAGAATCCGATGGATTTCGTGTTGTGGAAGCCATCGACCCCCGAGCTTCCCGGCTGGGACAGCCCGTGGGGGCGTGGCCGGCCGGGCTGGCACGTTGAATGCTCGGCGATGGGCGAAGCTCTATTGGGGCCGACCTTCGACATCCACGGCGGCGGCATCGATCTCGTATTCCCTCACCACGAGAATGAAATTGCGCAATCCGAATGCGTGCACGGCGGTGCACCGCTGGCGAAAGTTTGGATGCACAATGGCTTCTTGCAGGTGGAAGGCGAGAAGATGGCGAAGTCAGTCGGGAATTTTGTGACGGTGAACGAATTGGCTCACAAATGGCCTGGCGATGTACTTAGATTCCAGATGCTAATGACGCATTATAGGCAACCGATAGACTGGACCGAAGCACAAACTCATTCTGCTTTGCGTGAATTGGAAGATTGGGGCTACGTTCTTAGCAGCTATTACAATATGCCTAGTTTGCCTGTTCCCGAAGAGTTCGTGGTTGCACTCTCTGATGACTTGAACACGCCCCAAGCGATCTCCGTTCTTCGCGAGCTTTATGTGCAGGCAAAGAAAGGCGGCATGGAAAATATCCGACTCTTTGCGTCTGCCTGTAAGCTCCTGGGATTTAAAAATCTAGATAAGCCAGGCGTGTTCGAGTTTGGAGTTTCAGGCGAAAACGTTCGTCGCTCTGCGCTTTTCGAGCATGAAGATGCTGTTGTTAGATTGAGAGCGGCAATTGCAAATTCTCAGTCGGAGTCAGTCCGTCAGAAACTTATTTCGTTGATAGAGGGCGACGACCTCAAAGTTCACGTAACCACCGATGGTTACGTTATCTTGAAGGGCGCGGATATTGCGTTTGTAAATACTGTTGAGTCCTTAGTTGTCGCTCGCAACGACGCCCGCAAGGCCAAAGACTTCAAAGAATCCGATCGGCTTCGCGACGAGCTCGCCAAGATGGGCGTCGTGTTGCACGACAAGAAGGACGGCACCACCACATGGGAGGTCGCGCGATGAGCGTGACGCGCGCATTCTTTCCCTCTCCCCGCTTGCGGGGAGAGGGTGCCGAGCGCCGAAGGCGCGAGGCGGGTGAGGGGTATTTCGCCGACAGGAACCCCTCACCCGGCGCCTCGCTCCGCTCGGCGCCACCCTCTCCCACAAGGGGAGAGGGTTCGTACTTGTTGCCTTCCCCCTGCCTTCACGGCACCTTGGCAAGAGG
>JAYUHJ010000053.1:0-5842 GCA_043767065.1 Hyphomicrobiales bacterium
CCGAACTGGGCCTCGCCGGTGACGCTCTATACCGGCTTCGCCTTCGCCGGCATGGTCTATTTCGTGTTCTGCTACGGCATGTCCCGCTATTCGCTGTTCCTCGAACGCCGCGCGTCGGCAGGAAAGCACCGATGAGTAGAGAAGCGCCCGAGCCTGCCGGCAATCAGGCCGCCGTGGAAATGATCGACGTGCACAAATGGTATGGCGATTTTCATGTGCTGAAGGACATCAATCTCAAGGTCATGCGCGGCGAGCGCATCGTCATCTGCGGCCCGTCCGGCTCGGGCAAGTCCACCATGATCCGTTGCATCAACCGGCTCGAGAGCCACCAGAAGGGGCGCATCATCGTCGACGGCATCGAGCTCCTGGAGGACCTGAAGAAGATCGACGAGATTCGCCGCGAGGTCGGCATGGTGTTCCAGCACTTCAACCTGTTCCCGCATCTCACCGTGCTTGAGAACCTGACGCTGGCGCCGATCTGGGTGCGCAAAATGCCCAAGCACGAGGCCGACGAGATCGCCATGAAGTACCTGAAGCGGGTGAAAATTCCCGAACAGGCGCACAAATATCCGGGTCAGCTATCGGGCGGCCAGCAGCAGCGCCTGGCGATCGCTCGCGCGCTCTGCATGAACCCGAAAATCATGCTGTTCGACGAGCCGACCTCGGCGCTCGATCCGGAAATGGTGAAAGAGGTGCTCGACACCATGGTCTCGCTCGCCGAGGACGGCATGACCATGCTGGTGGTGAGCCACGAGATGGGCTTCGCGCGGCAGGTGGCCAACCGCGTCATCTTCATGGACGCGGGCCAGATCATCGAGGCTAATTCGCCGAAGGAATTCTTCGAACACCCGCAGCACGAGCGGACCAAGCTGTTCCTGAGCCAGATCTTGCACTGAAGGCCGAAGCGCCCGGGCCGCCTGATATGCGGCCCCTTAGTAGCGCTTCGGCTACCAGAATATCCAGTAAATCAGCCCGGCGACCAGCAGGACAAAGACGACCTGCCCAACGCGACAGGGCGCGCAGATTTTTCCTTCCGGCATGTCACCGCCACCAGCAGAACAGAATAGTGCGGATCACCACAATCCAGACGACGCAGATCATTTCGATGATCGTAACCCAGAGGATGCACACGACGTTTGCAATCCAGACCGACACGACGCAGACCACATTCGCGATCCACACCGAAAGAACACACACCATGTTCGTGATCCAGATCGTGAGCACGCAGACGATATTTGTTATCCAGACGAACGCATCGCAGAGCCATGAGCAGGGCCACCAATCACAGCACACATTGTAGCCCTGGTCGGCCCACTGGGAGCAGGTGGAATATCCCTGGTCGGCCCATTGGTTGCACTGCTGGTACCCCTGGTCGGCCCATTGGTTGCACTGCTGATAACCCTGGTCTGCCCATTCATTGCATTGCTCGCGCGTTTGCTGCGCCCACTCAATGCATTGTCTCATTTGGCTCTGCAAATACGTGCAATTCAGAAGATCGATGAGATGCGCGATGAACACGAGGATCGCGAGAATCGGGACGACAATGAGCGCGAGCAGGAATGCCCACCAGCTGCTGGCGCAGGAGGGAGTGGTCGGTTTACGGATGACCAGATCAGAATTGCATTTCGCCAGCGCATCGAGCGCCGCCGGGTTGAACTCCGGCTTGCCGCTCTTGCAATCGCAGACCTTGATGGTGTGGCAGAGCCTGAAAGCCTTTTCCTGTGCGTACGCCTGCTGTTCGAATGGATTATTGTCGTATCCGTTGGCGAAGTGGCAGACAAAATAATTGAAGAACCCCCAGCGCACGAAGCCCAGTCCGTAGCCCCCGTCACCGCCCATGAACTGTTGCAGGTGAAACGACTCGTGCACGATCGTATTGATCGTGGCGTCGTCACAGAAATTGGTGTTCGCGCCCAGATACACCCGGTAGCCGAGCGCGCTGAGCGGGTCGGGTATCGTGATTGCGGTCGTCCCTGACGCCACCCACCACGGCAATCCGCTGAAGAAGGTCACGCGCGACCAATCGACGGTCGGGTAAAGAAACTCCAGGAGCTTTTTCGCGCAATCGGGAATCGTGATCGGCTGAGCCATCGTTCGCCTCCTCCCAACGAGGTCGTCGGGCGCCACCGGATGCCGGCACGCGTATTTCAATCATAGGGCGAATAGTGTATATTGCAATCTATAGTAGTATATACTCAGCGCGCGACCGGCCCGTCAGCCTTTTTCCAGGCGTCCATGCCGCCCTGGATGTGGATCGCGGATAAAAGTCCCGCGTCCTGCGCCGCCTGCACCGCCATGGCCGAGCGCTCGCCGAAGGCGCAATAGAACACGATGCGTTTGCCGGTATCGGCCACGAGCTGATGCAGCAGGCTCCCCGGCCGCACGTGATCCAGCAGGTTCGGGTAGGGGAGGTGCAAGGATCCTGGGATGATTCCGTGCTTCTGCCGCTCACTATCTTCGCGCAGGTCGACGAGCGCAACGTCCTTCCGCCCGATGAGCTTGATCGCGTCCCGCGCCGAAAGCGCCCAGCCGCGCCGCGCGATCTCCTCCTGATGCATGCCGACTCGCATGTTGGACGGAATCGCCACGTCCATCATCTTCGGGTTCGGGAGATGGAGGCTGCTCATCAGCTCGACATACTCGTCGATCGATTTCACTTGCAGGCGAGGATTGAAGCGCTTCTCCTCGCCGATGGTGGAGACGGTCTCACCCTTGTAGTCGTGCGCCGGAAACATGAGCGTCTCCTCCGGCAGTTTGAGCAGCTTGTTGAAGATCGACTCGTATTGCGCACGCGCGTCGCCGTTCTGGAAATCGGTTCGCCCGGTGCCGCGGATCAGCAAGGTGTCGCCGGTGAACACCCGGTCGCCCATGAGATAGCTGTACGAGTCGTCGGTGTGACCGGGTGTGTAGAGCACGTCGAGCGACACGCCCTCGATCTTCACCTTGTCGCCCTCGGCCACGCGCATCGACACGACGTCGGCCTTGGTCATTTCGCCCATGACGGTGATGCAGTGCGTGCGGTCGCGCAGCGCGCCCAAGCCAGTGACGTGGTCGGCGTGCATGTGCGTATCCACGGCCTTGATGAGCTTGAGGTCGAGCTCGCTCACCAGCTGCAGGTAGCGATCGACCTTCTCGATCACCGGATCGATGATCAGCGCCTCGCCGCCGCGCCGGCTGGCGAGCAGATACGTATAGGTCCCGGAGACTGCGTCGAAGAGTTGCCGGAAGATCATCGCTTGCCTCGCAGTCGATTATACCACCGGCAGGCCGCGCATGCAGGTCCCAAGGTTTTGTGGCATGTTTCAGTGCTTCCGAAGCGGCGAGGGCAGGAGAACTCCGATGAAGACCATGGGCACCATCCGCGGCCTGCACCATTTCGCCTATCGCTGTCGCGACGCCGAGGAGACGCGCCGCTTCTACGAAGACCTGCTCGGCCTGCCGCTGGTGATGACCATGAAGCTCGATGTGGTCCCCAGCACCGGCGAGAAATGCCCCTATGTCCACATCTTCTTCGAGATGGCCGACGGCTCCTGCATCGGCTTCTTCGATCTCGGCGACAATACCAAGCCCTTGCCGTCACCGAACACGCCGCCTTGGGTCAATCACCTCGCGCTCAAGATGAAGAGCGTCGACGACGTTCTGGGCGCGCGGACGCGGCTGCTGGCGGCAGGCGTCGAGGTGCTCGGCATCACCGACCACGGCTTCGTGCAGTCGATCTATTTCTTCGACCCGAACGGCATTCGCCTAGAACTGACGGCCGAGTCCTCGACGCCGGAGGAAATGGCTCGCTTCAAGTCCGAAGCACACGGCTTGCTCTCAAGCTGGAGCAAGGAGAAGGCTGGTCGACTGAAAGAGGTTGCCGGCGCACGCTAGTCGGCACCAGTCTTGAGCGGCTTGTCGGGCAGCGAGCCCCACTCGGCCCAGCTTCCGTCATAGAGCGCCTGCGGCGGCTTGCCGATCGCGTCGAGCGCGAGCCACAGCGTCGCCGCCGTGACGCCCGAGCCGCAGCTGGTGATGATCGGCTTCTCGGGATCGACGCCGCCTTCGGCGAGCGCCGCCTTGATCTTCTCCGGGCTCGCCAGCCGGCCATTCTCGACGACGCTGGCGACCGGCACGTTCTTGCTGCCCGGCATGCGGCCCGAGCGCACGCCCGGCCGCGGCTCCGGCGCTTCGCCGCGAAAGCGCTCAGCCGACCGCGCATCCACGACCTGCGCCGCGCCGCTGTCTAATGCTTTTTCGACCCGCGCCATGTCCGCGACCCAGGACGAACCGAAGCGCGGCGTAAAATGCGCGGGCTTCCGCGTGACCATCCCGCACTCGACCGGGCGCAATTCGGCGCGCCATTGCGGCATGCCGCCATCGAGGATTTTCACGTCTTTGACGCCGAACAAGCGCAATGTCCACCACACCCGCGGCGCCGAAAACAGGCCGCCGCCGTCATAGACCACGATCTTCATGCCGTCGCCGATGCCGAGCCGCGCCATGTGTTTGGCGAAAGTTTCCGCGTCCGGCAGCATGTGCGGCAGCTTGCTCGAATGGTCGGCGATCTCGTCGATGTCGAAGAACACCGCGCCCGGGATGTGCCCGGCGAGATATTCGGCGCGTGCGTCGCGCTTCATGGCGGGGAGATAATAGGAGCCATCCACGACCACGAGGCTCGGATCGCCTAGGTTTTCGGCGAGCCACGGGATCGAAACCAGCCAGCGACCGCGGCCTGATGTCACAGATTTCATGGCCTCACTCGAATACGCTCGGCACATCCACCTTGCGCTCGAGCCATTCCGGCACCGGCAGTTTCTTCTCGCGCAGGAAGGCCGGATTGAACAGCTTCGATTGATAGCGCGAGCCATAGTCGGCAAGGATGGTCACGATGGTGTGGCCGGGCCCTAGTTCCTTGGCGAGCCGGATCGCACCCGCGACGTTGATCCCGGTCGAGCCGCCCATGCACAGTCCCTCGTGCAGCAATAATTCGAACACGGCCGACACTGCTTCCTCGTCGGAGATCAAATACGGCTTCTCGACCTTGATGTCGGCGACCATCGGCGTGACGCGGCCGAGGCCGATGCCTTCGGTGATGGAATCGCCGGGCGTGGCTTTCGCCTCGCCATTGGCGAACAGGTTGTACATGGCCGCGCCATGCGGGTCGGCGCAGCCGATGAGAATGTCTTTCTTCTTCTCGCGCAAATAGGTGGCGACGCCCGCCAGCGTGCCGCCGGTGCCGACCGAGCAGATGAAGGCGTCGACCTTGCCGTCGGTCTGCTGCCAGATTTCCGGACCGGTCGAGAGATAGTGCGCCTTGCGGTTATCGAGATTGTTCCACTGATCGGCGAACAGTACGCCGTTCTTCTCGGTCTTGCGCAGCTTGTCGGCGAGCCGCTTGCCGATGTGCTGGTAATTGTTGGGATTGGCATAGGGGACGGCCGGCACTTCCACCAGCTCGGCGCCGCATAGCCGAAGCATGTCCTTCTTTTCTTGGCTCTGCGTCTCGGGAATGACGATCAGCGTGCGGTAGCCGCGCGCGTTGGCCACCAGCGCGAGCCCGATACCGGTATTGCCCGCGGTGGCTTCGACCACCAGGCCGCCGGCCTTGAGCTCGCCGCGCTTCTCCGCGTCCAGAATCATCTGACGCGCCGGCCGGTCTTTCACCGACTGGCCCGGGTTCATGAACTCGGCCTTGCCAAGGATGTTGCAGCCGGTCGCCTGCGAGGCGCGCCAGAGCTGAATCAGAGGCGTGTGGCCGATCGCCTCGATGATGTCTTTGCGAAAATCCATGGGCGGGAGTTCAGAATTAGCTGGGGAGGGTGCTAACCTAGTGGACGAAATCCTGCGCCGCAACACGCGC
>JAYUHJ010000054.1:0-5832 GCA_043767065.1 Hyphomicrobiales bacterium
CGAGCCGATCCAGGGCAAGGGCGTGAACCTGCCGTCGGACGGCTACTTGAAGTCCGCGGCGGAACTGTGCCGCAAGCACGGCACCTTGTTTGTCGCCGACGAGATTCAAACCGGGCTCGGCCGCACCGGGCGCTTCCTGGCCATCGAGCACTGGGGCGTGGAGCCGGACATGGTGCTGCTCGCCAAGGGCCTGTCCGGCGGCCAAGTGCCGATTGGCGCCGTACTGACCCGCAAGCACATCTTCGAGAAGATATTCAATCGTATGGATCGTGCCGTGGTGCATGGCTCGACCTTCGCGAAAAACGATCTTGCCATGGTGGCCGGTATAGCCACGCTGGACGTGATCGAGTCGGAACGCCTCGTAGAGGGTGCGGCGCAGAGGGGCGAGCTGATCATGCGCGCATTGAGCGCGATGATCCCGCGTTACGAACTTCTGCACGACGTGCGCGGCAAGGGCCTGATGATCGGCGTCGAATTCGGCCCGCCAAAGTCGCTCGCGCTAAAAGCGTCGTGGAACATCGTCGAGACCGCCAGCAGCGGCCTGTTCTGCCAGCTCATAGCCATTCCGCTCTTCAAGGATCACAAGATCCTCACCCAGGTTGCGGGCCACGCCAGCCATACCATCAAGCTGCTGCCTTCGCTCACCATCTCGACGGAGGATTGCAGTTGGATCATCAACTCGTTCGATGCGGTGATTGCCGCCAGCCACCGCGTCCCCGGCGCGGTCTGGTCGCTCGGCAAGACGCTGGTCGGCCACGCATTGCGCGCTAGGGCGTGAAGAGAATCCGGTGAAAATCGCAATTCCGGACGACTATCAGGATGTCGTCGACAAACTCGCCTGCTTCTCGCTGATCAAGCACCACGACGTCACGCGGTACCGGGAGCCGGCGCGCGACCTCGATCATTTGGTGGAGCGCCTGCGCGATGCCGAGGTGGTGGTTTCGATCCGCGAGCGCGTCGAGTTTCCCCGTGCGTTGCTTGAACGGTTGCCCAAGCTCAAGTTGCTGGCCTTGGTCGGCCGCAGCGCGGGCACCATCGATTTCAAGGCTTGCACCGATCTGGGCATTCCGGTTTCGACGGGCAAGAGCAATTCGCCGGATGCGCCAGCCGAGCTGACCGTTGCATTGATCGTGGCGTCGCGTCGCAACATCGCGTTGGAAGCCGAGCGGATGAAGCGCGGCGACTGGCCATGCACGCTGTCTCACCGTCTGAGCGGCTCGACGCTCGGCATTTTCGGACTGGGCTTCATCGGCCAATTGGTGGCCAAGTCCATGGCTGGGATGGGAATGCAGGTGCTGGTCTGGGGCCAGGAGAAATCGCTGCAGAAGGCGCGCCAAGCCGGCTATCGGCTGGCATCGGGCAAGGACGATCTGTTCGAGCGCTCCGACGTGCTCTCACTCCATGTTCGCCACCGCCCCGAGACGCGGGGCATTGTCGGGCCGGACGATCTGGCGCGGATGAAGCCCACGGCGCTGATCGTAAACACCGCCCGGGCCGAGTTGATTAAGCGCGGCGCCCTGGTCGAGGCGCTGCGCAAAGGCCGGCCGGGCTATGCCGCGGTCGACGTCTATGAGGAGGAGCCGGTCACCGTCGGCAATCACCCGCTGCTCAAAATGCCGAACGCGCTTTGCGTACCGCACCTCGGCTGGGCCGAATGGGATAACTTCGAACTCTATTTCCGCGAGTGCTTCGAGCAGATCGCGGCATACGAAATGGGCGAAAAGCTCCGTCTGGCTAATCCCGACGTGACGCCGCGGTAAAGCGCCTTCCTGTCTGCGTTTGCTTGCTTGAAAGCCGCGTGCCGCGGGGCCCAAATCGTTAACGCATCGATAATTTCCGCTGCGCGATTTGAGCCGTCGCGGCAACCTGAATTAGAGGAATTTAACCTCCTATGGTTAGAGGTATTTAACTTCTGAATGTAAATCTCCGTACATCCAGGCGTTTGTCATTCGCACTGGACCGGATCATCGCGCCGCAGAATGCGGGAGTACGTTCAATGCCGTCGATCATTTCGCTGCTGACCCCTCAACAGGTCTCGCTTCTGTCAACGACGGCAATCGTCGACCTTAAAACCACCGACATCGTCGCCTTGAGTACGGCCCAAGCGGCCGCGTTGACTGCCACTCAAGTCAACGCGATGGAAACCACGGACCTTCAGGCCCTGGTAACCACGCAGGTTTCTGCATTGTCGACCAACGTCATCAAGGCGCTGCTGACGCTGCAGATGGATGCGTGCGCGTTTCGCGGGATCGTGAGCACGGATTTCACTGCATCGTGAGCAAGTATTTCGCGGGATCGTGAGCAACGATTTCAGACGATCGTGAGCACCTTTTGGGAGGTGCTGGACGCTTCGGCCGACAACTCAACCGGGTTACGGGATGCCTCATTCAACCGATGAGGAAGCCCGATGCCCACCCAGAGATTGTCGATGCGCCGGATCAGAGAAGTTCTACGCTTAAGGCATCAGGGCCTGACCGAGCGCGTCATCGCGCGCATGATCGGGGCGAGCAATGGCGTCGTGCATGGTTATCTGCGGCGGAGCCGCCTTTCCGGGCTGACCTGGCCGCTGCCCGACGGGCTGGACGACGAGGGCTTGGAGCTGCTGCTGTTCCCGGCGCCGAAGGCAGCGTCGCAAAGCGACCGGCGACCGGTACCCGATTGGGTTTATGTGGAGAAGGAGTTGCGCCGCCGCAGCGTGACCCGCTTGCTGTTGTGGGAAGAGTATCGCGCCGCCAATCCCGACGGGTTTGCATATACGTGGTTTTGTACGACCTTCGAGGCCTGGAAGAAGCGTGCGCGCCCGACGATGCGCCAGACCCACATGGGTGGGGAGAAGGTGTTCGTCGATTTCGCTGGCGACACCATCGACATCTTCGACCCCATCACCGGCGAAGTGCACGCCATGAAGCTGTTCGTCGCGGCGATGGGAGCCTCGAACTACACCTACGCCGAGGCTTGCCCGAGCGAGAGCCTGCCCGACTGGATCGGCGTGCATACCAATCTGTTCAGGTTTCTGGGCGGCGTGCCGAAGTTCGTGGTCTGCGATAATCTCAAGGCCGCCGTTACCAACCCTGATCGCTACGATCCCGGTCTCAACCGAACCTACGCCGAGATGGCGAGCCATTACGGCACCGCAATCCTCGCGGCAAGGCCGAGGCGCCCAAAGGACAAGGCGAAGGTTGAGGTCGCCGTCCAGATCGCGCAACGCTGGGTCCTGGCGCGTCTGCGCAATCACCGCTTCTTTTCCCTGGCGGAACTGAATGCCGCCATTGGCGTGCTTGTCGTCGAACTCAACGCCCGCCAGATGCGCGGTTTCGGCTCCAGCCGCATCGAACTCTTCGCCGAGATCGACAAGCTTAAGCTGGGAGAACTGCCGGACCAGCCATACGTCTTTGCGCGCTGGAAGCGTTGCCGCGTCGCGCCCGACTATCATGTCGAGATCGACGGCCATTGGTATTCCACCCCTTATCGGCTTATCCGTGAACTCGTCGATGTGCGCATCGCCGACAAAACGGTCGAGATATTCCACAAGGGGCAGAGGATCGCGAGCCACGCCCGTGCGCCCAACCGGCGCGGCCACACGACGATTGCCGATCACATGCCGAGCGCCCATCGCCGCTACGGCAAGTGGACGCCGGGAGGGCTGATCGCGGCCGGCGAGAGGATTGGTCCCTCTACCGCTGCCTTTTTCCAAGCTGTCATCGCTGCCCGGCCTCATCCCGAGCAAGGCTTTCGCACCTGCCTCGGCATCTTGTCGCTGGCCAGGAGCTACGACAATGCGCGCGTCGATGCAGCCTGCCGACGCGGCATCCTCATCAAGGCCCGCTCCGTCGCCTCGATCCGTTCGATCCTCAAGAACGGCCTTGATCGCGCTTTTCTCGACGAGACGCCCGACCACCAACCCCTGCGCCACGGCAACATCCGCGGTCAGGGCTATTTCCACTGAACCACGGAGATCTCTATGCTGACGCATCCCACCCATGAACGGCTGATCACGCTCGGCTTGACCGGAATGGCCAAAGCCTTCGAGGAGCAGCGACAATCACCGGATCTCGATGACTTGTCGTTCGAGGAGCGCCTCGGACTTCTCGTCGATCGCGAAGCCGCCGAACGCGACACCAAACGTCTCACGACGCGCCTCAAGTTCGCCGCGCTGCGCCAAAGCGCATGCGTGGAAGACGTCGATTTGCGCACGCCACGCGGCATCGACCGCGCCGTCTTCGCCAGACTCGTCGGCGGCGACTGGATCGACCGCCACGAGAACCTGCTCGTCACAGGGCCAACCGGCCTGGGCAAGAGTTGGATTGCTTGCGCTCTCGGCCACAAGGCTTGCCGCGACAATCGTTCGGTCCAGTATCACCGCGTCCCGCGCCTGTTCGAGGCGCTCGCCCTCGCTCGGGGCGACGGCCGCTATGGCCGCCTGCTCAAAACCATCGGCCGCGTTCAACTCCTCATCCTCGACGATTGGGGCCTGTCGGTTCTCAATGCGTCCGAACGGCGCGACCTCCTGGAGATCTTTGATGATCGCCATGGTCGCGCCTCGACCATCGTCACCAGCCAAACCCCCGT
The DNA here is from genome assembly GCA_043767065.1 of Hyphomicrobiales bacterium. Taxonomy (GTDB): domain Bacteria; phylum Pseudomonadota; class Alphaproteobacteria; order Rhizobiales; family Xanthobacteraceae; genus JAHFPN01. Next base: position 4,570 of record JAYUHJ010000054.1, read on the forward strand.
CGAACTTTGGCACGACATCATCGGTGACCCCACTCTCGGCGACGCGATCCTGGATCGCCTCGTTCACAACGCTCACCGCCTTCAACTTACCGGAGAAAGCATGCGAAAGAAGAACGCCCGCAATCAAACTCTTGACGACGCCTCAAACGCCTGAACACAATCACAGTGTCGGTCGAACCAGCCGCTCATGATCGCGTGAAATAACCGCTCACGATCGCCTGAAATCGCCGCTCACAATCAGCGAAATGCGCAGCGACCAAAGCACGACACCGGTGTCCCCCTGCGGCCAAGAGCCGAGCAATCCGCGGCCGAAATATCCCAGATCGATGTGCCAGAACGCAAGATGGAACAGGATCGCCGGCAAGCTACCTTGCCGCACATCGCTCAGCATCGATTTTCCGAGCGGCGTCGCCACCAACTTGCCGCGCTGTGTGCGCACGAGCTTGGCCGCCTCCGCGAGCAACCGAACGATATGCAGCGGCAGGAAGTCAGGCTCGTTGATTACCTTGTGAAGCCGAAACGCTTCAGCTTGTTCATAGTGCGGCCATTCGATGAGTGTGCACATCTCCGCGACCACGGCGCGTGACAGGTTGCCGGTTGCCGTCAGCGGTAGGCCACCGCGCTCGATCGCCTGCCGCAGTAGGATGAACGTGTTGCGCGCCACCGCTGAGCCGGCGATCTCGTCGGCATTGAGATCATTGACGATCCAGATCGCGGCCTGACCGGCCGACGGCTCCTGCCGCAGTGCCCGCAAACTGTCGAAGGTGAGCAGCGTCCAGGCTGGCTCGACCCCATCGAGCCATTTCCGCACCTGCGAATCCTGCAGAAAGTCCTCTGCCACCATGGCTCAGCCCGTCATGCCGATCTGCCGTGAGACGGGCGGACGGGGATGCAGCCACTCGCCCAGCTTCGACCACCGTCGCCGACCCGAGACGTTGCGTACCGCGATGGCGACGGCCTTCTTCTGCCCGACCAGTACGACCAGCCGCTTGCCGCGTGTGACGCCGGTGTAGAGCAGGTTCCGCTGCAGCATGGCGTAATGCTGGGTGAGCACCGGGATGATCACGGCGGGATATTCCGAGCCCTGGCTTTTGTGGATGGTCGCCGCGTAAGCGGGCACCAGCATATCGAGCTCGCCAAATCCGTAAGTTACAGACCGGCCGTCAAAACTGGCAACGATCTCGCCTGCATCGGGATCAACGTCGTCGATGTATCCGATATCGCCGTTGTAGACCTCCTTGTCATAGTCGTTCTCGATCTGCA
>JAYUHJ010000055.1:0-2464 GCA_043767065.1 Hyphomicrobiales bacterium
AGCGTGTCGCAAGCACGCACTCGGGCCGCACCAGGCCCCGGCCGACAAACGCAACGTCGTCCAGCGAAATACCGAGGGGGCTCGTTTGTTTAGCGGCAACCTTCATTAGCGTCGCCGTTAATGTATACGTTAAACCTGAGGGCGGTCAACTTCCTTGTTTCAAATGATCGTCTCCTGCGGCCCGGAATAGCGCACCAGCGGCTCGGCGAGGATCTGCAGGCTGATGATCGTATAGAGCACCATCAGCGCGGTCATCGGCACCAGCGCCCGCAACGCCCGGCCGCGCGCCTCGAGCAGGCGCTCGGCGGCGACGTGGGCGAGGTAGACCGAGATCGCGTGCCCCGCGACGATCGCGCCCAGCGCCAGGTACCACGCCGTTTGGGTGTTGATGAGGGCGATATCCGGCGTGAAATCACGCGTGCCGAACAGGTTCCAGCCCAGGCCCAGGGGATCCGAGACCAGAAACACCAGGCTCTGCCCCTGCACCAGCAAGTAGGTGAAGCTGTGCGCGAAGTGGTAGCCGACCGCGATCGGGATCAGGGTCGGCGCGAACGCGCGTGCGTAGTTGAGTGTCGACGGCGCCCCGCCCGCGGCCGACCGCGCCATTGCGCAGGCCGCGAAATACAAGCCCAAGAAGGCGAGCCACATGGCGAGCAATCCCGCCGTATGCAGCGCGATCCATACACCGTCGCCGAACTTTGGATTTATCTCGTGGACCGCATCCTCGAGCACGACCCAGTGCTTGCTGCCCTGAAAGCCGTCGAACAGGACGATGGCAAGCATCGCCATGATGAACGCGACTTCCGCGCTCGAGACGCTGGCGGACTCGCGAGAGAGCAGGCCCGCCGCATGCGGGCGCACGATCAGGCCTCGACCTGGTACCGAGGCGAAAGGCGCGAAACGGGAAAACAGATCGAACACACGGAAAAAGGGATCGGCGTGCCGCAGCCAATCCTCCGCCCCGTAACGCGCCATGCCGGCCCAGGTGAGCGCCGAATACGCGATCGCCAGCCAGGCCAGCGCGAGCGGCGTCGCACGAAACGGAAACACCAGTTCCACCCAGCCGAATACGAGCAGTCCGCCGAGCGCAGCCCAGCCGGCAAGCCGCGGCGGAAAAGGTTTCTTCGCTTTGTCGGAGGAAATCAGGCTGAAAAGGGTCCGCCATGGATTCACCACCGGCCAGACATTTCCCACCAGCATCGCCAGGTAGGAAAACCCCACCCACCATACGATCCAGACCAGCGTCGGCGCAATGTTCCGGTTCGGGTCCTTGGTACCGATGAAACCGGCCAGGACGACCAGCAGAAGCGCGGCGACGCCCGCCGCCTTGAGCGCCGTCGACACCCAGGCTGATCCGAGCAATCTGCCGAACGCCGTTCCTGCGAGTTCCCAGCGCGCGCCCGCGTAGCGCTCGGCCCCGCCGCGGGAAAAAGCGGCGACGATGACGAAGGTCAGCGTTACCGTGAGCGCCCCGCCGGCGATGAACAGCCACACCGGAACGGGCAACTCGTAGCGAGAACCGAAGGCGTGGGCGAACGCTTCCAGGGGCAAGCCAAGTAGGACGAGCGCCAGTTTCACTTCGGATGAACTTCCAGCCAGAGGAGCGTCCCTCGACCGTGCGCGTGCTTGCCGCTCTGCATCCCCTCATGCGCGTGCACCGCAAAACGCCCGGTAGCGTAGGCCTTGAACTGCATCACCTCGGGCTTGCCAGGCTGCACCATGAGCGAGAGGTCGTAGCCCTCGAGGTGCACGGTGTACGGGCGGTCCGAGGTCCACTCGATGCGCAGCGCCGCGTCCTGCGGCGCCTTCAGCACGCGGTGCGCGCGCGGCACCGCGCCATTGCGAATATCGACCTGGATCGCCTGCGGCTGCGCTTGCGCCGCGGCGGGGACTGCCGCGGCCGTCGCGAAGACGGCCGCAGCCAGCAGGCGCCGGATCAGCGGCCCCGCACTTCCTGGGCCGCGGAGTCCTTCAGCACCCCCAGGATCGCCTTCTTCGGCACCGAGGCATCGAAGCCCGCGGCCTGGTACTGGCTGTAGAGCTTGAAGTCGGACAGCCGCGACAGCGCGAAGTACGCAAGCTTGTTCGCCTGCGGCGACTTGGGGTCGATGCCGAGGTCCTTGGCGACGTCGCGCGCCCAGTTGTGGGAGAACTGGCCGGCAATGAAGTGGGAGTACGACCACGAGCCGTCCGAATAGACGATCTTCCACCATTCCGCCATGCGCTTGGCCGGATCGACTTTGATCGCCGGCATGCCGGCAAGCTTCGCGGCCTCGGCCAGCGCCGCGTTTAGGCCCTCCTTGCCATCCACCCTGTCGAGATCCCAGAAAGGATCGAAGTGGGCCGCGGCAGTCGCGATCACGAGCTCGGCCGGCGCGCCGCGCTTCATGAGTTCCGCGTAGACGATGGCGCCGTGGCCGCCCATCCAGCGCCACTTGGCGATGCCCTGCTCGCCGCCCCAGTA
>JAYUHJ010000056.1:0-2459 GCA_043767065.1 Hyphomicrobiales bacterium
GTTCGCGGACCCGGCACGGGCAAAAGCTTTGCAGGAAATCCTTCGCGTCGGCACCTCCGCGGGCGGTGCGCGCGCAAAGGCGGTGATCGCTTGGAACCGCGAAACCAATGAAGTGCGCTCCGGCCAGGTTGCGGCGGGCGACGGCTTCGACTACTGGCTGCTCAAATTCGATGGTGTTTCCGGCAACAAGGATAAGGAACTCGAAGACCCGAAAGGCTATGGCGCCATCGAGTACGCCTACTCCTTGATAGCGCATGCCGCCGGCGTCGCGATGAGCGAGTGTCGGCTGCTCGAGGAAAACAACCGCCGCCACTTCATGACCCGGCGCTTTGACCGCACGCCCGGGGGCGGCAAGCTGCACGCACAATCGCTTTGCGCCCTGGCCCACTATGACTTCAATCATGCCGGGGCCTACGCCTACGAACAGGCGCTGCTGGTCATCCGCCAACTCAAACTGCCGATGGCGGCAATTGAGGAGCAGTTCCGCCGCATGGTGTTCAATGTCATCGCGCGCAACCAGGATGACCACGTCAAGAACATCGCCTTCCTGATGGACCAGGAAGGCAGCTGGTCGCTGGCGCCCGCGTTCGATATGACCTACAGCTACAACCCCTCCGGCCCATGGACCGCGCAGCACCAGATGACCCTCAACGGCAAGCGCGACGGCTTCACCATGAAGGACTTCCGCGTCTGCGCCAAGACCGCCATGATGAAGCGTGGCCGCGCCGAAAAGATCGTAGAAGAAGTGCGCGCGGCCGTGTCGCTCTGGCCGGAGCATGCGAATAAGACCAAAGTGACACCGGAACGGATAGATCAGATCAAAGGTAATCTCCGCCTGAACATGCCGGACTGACCCAAGCGGCAAACCGTCCTCCACATGGCGCGATTCAAATTGCTGTCGAACGGGGTTCACCCCCGCACATTCACCGGGGCGCAATCGACAAACGGATCGTCAAGCGGGAGATGTTCATGCCGCAAACGCGGCAATCGAAGCGCATGGCCGGACCATTTTCGACACCGGCACTCCGAGCAGCGCTCAGGCCAATCGCCAAGCCCTTGCAATCAGATTGATTTTTCCCTCTGTCGGGCGCGCAGTCCGATGCAGTTCGAGCAGCGATGGCATACCGATCAAGACAAGAAAGCTGCATGACGGACTCGGCTATGGGATGCGGAAAACAGGGGCAAGGTCAGTTCGCCGCGACAGGGAAACCGTCGCGTCCGCGCGCTCAACGTTCTCCGCGCGCGCCGGCGCCGTGCGCCACATGAACGCGCTGATCCGCGGATTCCGCCAGTATTTTCATCCGGACAGCTCGCCCGCGCTGGCCGCCCGGCTGCGCGACTTCCGGCGCGAACTTACCGGCCAACCCCTGAAGCCGTAATCCGCGACGGGCGGCCAGTCTACCCGGGCTTGCGAGCGGCCGTCAGCACGCAGGGCATCGGCAGAAATGCGCTATCGCCATTGACGTAGCGCTGGCAGCCGGCCGTCATTGCCGCGGAGATCGACGGCAGGTCTGCCGGATCCTGCGCGCCAATCAGTCCGCTCATGCGTGCCGTCGCCTCGCGAAACACTTCCATCAGCGCGAACGGCCGCGGCAGGCGCCAGGTGAGTTGGTGGTTGCCGCTGCGCACATCCGAGAAACCGATGCCGCCCAGCGTGCGGGCGCACTCCGCGTGGTCGGCGAAGCGGAATACCGGCGTGCCGGCTGGCAGCTTAACGTCCAGTTTGCCCTTTTCGGCGATCGCCGCCATGGCGATGCCGATCGCCGATCCCTCGGGCCCGGCCCAATTCGTGAAGGCAAGCCGGCCGCCCGGCCGCAACACGCGCAATGCCTCCGCCAGAGCCCGGTCCGCATCGGGGAAGTGCAGCACGCCGAAGTTGATGGTCACCGCGTCGAACGCCCCGTCCGGAAACGGCAGCGCCTCGGCATCGCCTTGCTGGAAGCTCAGCGTCGGGTAACTGGCCGTCGCCAGCCGCACCATGTTGGGCGCGAAGTCCAGCCCGATGGGCCGGGCGCCGCGCTCGGCCGCGGCGGCGGCAATGTAGCCGGGCCCGCTGGCGACATCGAGCAACCAGGTGCCGGCGACGACGCCCGCGCCCTCCAGCAGCGCCGGCGCGATCTGCGTCGTCAGATGCGCCCATTGCCTGTGATAGCCGGCGTGCAGAGCGTCCCAGCCGAGGAATTCGAACCGGCGAAAGGCTGCTGCATCGAAAGACGCCTCAGGCATCGCCGGTCATTCCTTTTCGAACCTTTCGAGCAGTTTCACGATCTCCGGATAGGCGCGCGCGCGCGCGATCTCCACCGGCCGCTTGCCGGCGCGATTGCGTTGCCGCGGATCCACGCCCAGCGCGAGGAATGCGTTCACTATCTCCAGGTAGCCGCCGTCCGCAGCCGCATGCAGCAGCGTGTTGCCCTTGAGGTCCGTCGCCTTCGGATCCGCGCCGCCCAGCAGCAGCAGTT
>JAYUHJ010000057.1:0-2454 GCA_043767065.1 Hyphomicrobiales bacterium
GCCTATCTCCTGTTGTTGTGGCTTGCACGCACGCCGTTCGGACGCGTGCTGCAGGGAATACGCTTCAATGAGGAGCGGATAGGCGCGCTCGGCTTCAACGCCTATTCGCACAAACTCCTGAGCTTCGTCATCGCCGGCGCAATCGCCGGATTCGCCGGCGCGTTGTTCGCCACCATCGACGGCTTCGTAGCGCCGGAAGTATTCGGCTGGCGGGAGTCGGGTATCGCCATCATGATGGTGGTGCTCGGCGGCGTCGGCACGCTCTATGGCCCGATCCTCGGCGCCGTCGCCTACACACTGCTCGAAGAAGTATTGAAGACCTCGAGCATCGTCGGACCGTTTGTCTCCGACCACTGGTCGCTCGGGCTCGGCATCGTCCTGATCGCCGCAGTGCTCGCGGCACCGCGCGGCATCGCCGGACTGTTCGAAAGCCGGACCCAGAAGGTGGAAGCAGCTTTGCTCGTCACGCGGAGTACCGCACGTGCGCAGCGGCCGCAGCTTGGCAAAACCCTCGAAGTCGAGCACCTCACACGGCGGTTCGGCGGGCTGATCGCGGTCGACGACGTGAGCCTCGCACTTCCACCCAATCGGGTGCACGGCATCATCGGCCCGAACGGCGCGGGCAAGACCACCTTCATCAATGTACTTTCCGGCGCGCTGCGACCAAGCGCGGGCCGCATCCGCCTCGACGGCGAGGAGATCGGCGGCAAGCCGGCGTACGCCGTTGCGCGCCGCGGACTGGGACGCAGCTACCAACGCACCAACGTGTTCCTGCCGTTCACGGCGTGGGAAAATTGCCTGCTCGCGGCCCAGGCGCGGCATCCGAGTCCGTTTCGGATGAATGCACGCCGGTATGCCGCCGAGGAGAGCCAGGAAATCGCCTATGCACTCGACGCCGCCGGGCTTTCGGCCCGCGCGGCCGTGGCTGCTGCGCACCTGGCGCATGGCGAGCAACGTCAGCTCGAAATCGCGATGCTGATCGCTTCGGGCGCGCGGGTCCTGATCCTCGACGAGCCGCTCGGCGGCATGGGCGCGGAGGAGACCGGGCGCGTGACGGCGCTGCTGCGTGACCTTTCGGCGGATCATACGGTCGTGCTGATCGAGCACGATATGGACGCGATCTTCGCCGCCGCCGATACGCTGACGGTGCTGGTGGAGGGACGCCTGCTCGCCCACGGCACGCCGCAGGAAATCCGGCGCGATCCCGCAGTTCGCAAGGCATATCTCGGCCGCTACGCCGACGATGAGGCAGTGGCGTGAGCGCCCTTGCCCACGCCGTTACGCACGAGCCCGCGCTCGCGGCGGCGGGGCTGAATACGTTCTACGGCCAGAGCCACATTCTGCGGAATGTCGATTTCCGCGTCATGCCGAGCGAAACGGTGAGCCTCTTGGGCCGCAACGGCATGGGCAAGACGACGCTCTTGCGCACATTGATGGGCTTGGTGCGACCGCGCAGCGGCCGTGTTCACCTCGACGGCCGGGACATCACCGGCGTGCGGCCTTCGGCAATCGCGCGAATGGGGCTCGCTTTCGTGCCGGAGCTCCGGCGTGTTCAACGAGCGCATGGAGCTGCGTTTCGACGCGGGCGGCACGGTCACCATCGTCGCCGGGACCTTCTCGCACGGCCAGGGGCACGCGACGACGTACGCGCAGATGGTCTCCGATTGGCTCGGCGTTCCCTTTGAAAGCATCCGCCTGCTGCAGGGCGACACCGACGCGGTGCCCTTCGGGCGCGGCACCTACGCCTCGCGCAGCGCGATGCTCGGCGGCTCGGCGCTGAAGGCGGCTTCCGACGCGATCATCGAGAAAGCCAGGCCGCTTGCCGCCCACCTGCTGGAAGCGGGGGTTTCAGATATCAGGTTTTTCAACGGAAACTTTGAAATCGAAGGAACAGATCGAAAAATCCCGTTGACCGAAGTTGCCAAGGCCTTTTTCCGCCCGGTGGGCCTGCCGCCGCAATTCGGCGTCGGCCTGGACGCGAGCGGCAGCTCCGGCCATCCGCCGACTTTCCCCAATGGCTGCCACGTGTGCGAGCTGGAGGTGGACCCGGAGACCGGGGTGGTGGAGATCGACCGCTACGTGGTCGTGGACGACGTGGGCAGGGTGATCAACCCGATGATCTGCCATGGCCAGATCGAGGGCGCGCTGGCGCAGGGCATCGGCCAGGCGCTGATGGAGAACGTGGCGCTCGACCGCGAGTCGGGCCAGCTGCTCTCGGCGAGCTTCACCGACTACGCCATGCCGCGCGCGAACGACCTGCCGCTGCGCTACGAGCTCGATTTCATCGATGTGCCGGCGACCACCAATCCGCTCGGCGTGAAGGGCGTGGGAGAAGCGGGCTGCGTCGGCGCGCCGCCGGCAGTCATGAATGCGATCCTCGACGCCCTTGCCCCGCTGGGGGTGACGCAGCTCGACATGCCCGCCACGCCGCACCGCATCTGGCAGGCGATACAG
>JAYUHJ010000058.1:0-13817 GCA_043767065.1 Hyphomicrobiales bacterium
GAGCCCAAGCTCGCACACCTGTTCGACGAAGCGACCGGCAAGCGGCTGGCCGCGTGAACCAGAAGGAACCACCGCGTAGCAAGCAATTCGAAATCAGAAACTTCAGGGAGGAGACCATGAATCCGTTCAATAGACGTACGTTTCTGCAAGGCAGCACCGCACTCGGCGCATCCGTCGCACTGACCGGTCCCGCACTACTCGAATGGGCCAAGGCTTGGGCGCAGACCGCACCCTGGAAGCCCGAGAAGAACGCCCAGCTCTCGCTTCTGCGCTGGAAGCGTTTCATCCAGGCCGAGGAAGACGCCTTCATGGAGCTCGTCGCCAATTTCACCAAGGCGACCGGCGTGAAGGTCACCGTGACCAACGAGTCGCTCGACGACGTGCAACCCAAAGCGGCGATCGCGGCCAATACGGGCTCCGGCCCGGACATGTTCTGGGGTCTCTATTCGCTGCCGCATCTGTTCCCGAATAAAGTCGTCGATCTCGCCGACGTCGCCGACTATCTCGGCAAGAAGTACGGCGGCTGGGTTCCTTCGGCAGTCACCTACGGCAAGAGCGGCAACAAGTGGATCGGCATCCCGGTCGCCTTCAACGGCAACGTGATCAACTACCGCAAGGCGACCTCGGAGAAGGCCGGCTTCAAGACCTTCCCGAAGACCACTGACGCTTTCCTTGCCTATGCCAAGGCAATGAAGGCGCAGGGCACGCCCGGCGGCATGGCGCTCGGCCACGCTTCGGGCGACGGCAACGCATGGGTGCACTGGGCGCTCTGGGCCTTCGGCGGCAACCTCGTCGATGCGCGCGACCGCGTCATCATCGACTCGCCGGAAACCGCCAAGTCGCTCGAATACGCCAAGCAGCTCTATGAAACCTTCATCCCCGGCACCGCCTCGTGGAACGACGCCTTCAACAACAAGGCGTTCCTCGCCAACGAGGTGCACTGGACCAACAACGGCGTCTCGATCTACGCCGCCGCCAAGGCGGGAAACATGAAGGAGATGGTGGAGGACATCGACCACGCGCTGTGGCCGGTAGGCCCGATCGGCAAGCCGACCGAGTTCCACGTCGCCTATCCGATCATGGTCATGACCTACTCGAAGTTCCCGCAGGCCTCCAAGGCCTTCATCGCTTTCATGATGGAAGCGGCCAATCTCGATCCGTGGGTGACCAAGTCGGTCGGCTACCTCACGCCGGGGCTGACGGCCTACGAAAAGAACCCGGTCTGGACCTCCGATCCGAAGCTCACGGTCTGCCGCGACGTCGCCAAGAACACGCTTACCGCAGGCCATCTCGGCTCGGTCGGCGAAAAGGCGGCAGCGGCGCTCGCCGACTTCATCGTGCTCGACATGTTCGCCAACGTCTGCATCGGACGCGAGGACGTGAAGGGCGCGATCAAGATCGCCGATCGTCAGACGCGGCGGCTCTATCGCACGGCCTGATCCAATCCGGCGGGCGGCGCCTGGCGTCGCCCGCCATTTTTTCCTTCCGGCAAGGCAATCGAGGTGAGCCGTGGCCGATATCGCGCTTGACCCCAGAACGGCCAAGCTGCCGGCTCGGCACGTAACCGTATGGGATCGGCTGAAGGTGAACCATAATTGGCTCGCCTTCTGGTTCATGCTGCCGGCCGCCGCGATTTTGGTTCTGTTTCTCGCCTATCCGCTCGGGCTCGGCATCTGGATTTCGTTCACCGATGCGCGGATCGGCCGCAGCGGCGTATTCGTCGGCGTCGAGAACTACGAGTGGCTGTGGGACGACACGGTCTTTTGGCTCTCGGTGTTCAACACGCTGCTCTATACTGGCGTCGCCTCCGTCTTCAAATTCGCCATCGGCCTCTATCTCGCGATCCTCTTGAACCAGCACATGCCGTTCAAGGCCATGATCCGCGCGATCGTGCTGATCCCCTTCATCGTTCCCACGGTGCTGTCGGCGATCGCGTTCTGGTGGCTGTTCGACAGCCAATTCTCGATCATCTCCTGGTCGCTCAAGAAGATCGGGTTCATATCTTCGAACATCGATTTCCTCGGCGATTTCTGGAACGCGCGCTGGTCGGTGATTTTCGCCAACGTCTGGCGCGGCATTCCGTTCGTAGCGATCACGCTCCTGGCCGGGCTGCAGACCGTGCCGCCCTCGCTCTACGAGGCGGCCACCATCGACGGCGCCAGCCGCTGGCAGATGTTCCGCTTCATCACCTATCCGCTGCTGACCCCGATTATCGCCGTGGTGATGACGTTCTCGGTGCTCTTCACCTTCACCGATTTCCAGCTGATCTGGGCCATGACGCGCGGCGGCCCGGTGAACGCGACGCACCTGATGGCCACGCTTTCCTATCAGCGGGCGATTCTCGGCGGGTATCTGGGCGAGGGCTCGGCCATCGCGACCGCCATGATCCCGTTCCTGCTCGCCTGCATCCTGATCTCCTGGTTCGGCCTGCAGCGGCGCAAGTGGCAGCAGGGGGAGAGCAATGACTGAGCTGTTTGTCCCCAAGGTCGCCGATCCGAGGACGATCCTGACCGGCTCCTCGCCGACTGCGGACCACACCGAAGGCATGAGCTATCTGGAGACGCTGCCGCGGCGGCTGGTAACGCTCTATCTGCCGCTCTCGATCATCGTGATCGTGCTGATCTTCCCGTTCTACTGGATGGCGCTCACTGCGATCAAGCCGGACGAGCAGCTGCTCGCGCTCGACAAGTTCAATCCGTTCTGGACTTGGAGCCCGACGTTCAAGCACATCGAGAAGCTTCTGTTCGAGACCAATTATCCGTTGTGGCTGTGGAACACGATGTACGTCGCGATCGGCGCGACTATCCTCTCGATCTTCGCCAGTGTATGCGCGGCCTATGCCATCGTGCGATTGCGCTACAAGGGCGCGCAATGGGTGGGGGCGAGCATCTTTCTCGCCTATCTGGTGCCGCCCTCGATCCTGTTCATTCCGCTGTCCACCATCGTGTTCCAGTACGGCCTGTTCGATACGCCGTTCGCGCTGATCCTGACGTACCCGACCATCCTGATCCCGTTCTCGACCTGGCTGCTCATGGGTTATTTCAAGACCATCCCGTACGAGCTCGAGGAATGCGCGCTGATCGACGGCGCCAGCCGCCTTCAAATATTGACCAAGATTGTGCTGCCGCTGGCGGTACCGGGTCTGATCTCGGCCTTCATCTTCTGCTTCACGCTGTGTTGGAACGAGTTCATCTATGCGCTCACCTTTATTTCGGCGAGCACCAACAAGACCGTGCCGGTCGCGATCGTGAACGAGTTCGTCGACGGCGACATCTACCGCTGGGGCTCGCTGATGGCCGGCGCTTTGATCGGCTCGCTGCCGCTGGTCCTGCTCTATGCCTTCTTCGTCGAGCACTACGTTTCGGCGATGACCGGGGCGGTCAAGGAATAACGCAAGAGGAGAGTGAAATGGCGAAGGAGCGAATCGGATTCATCGGTGTCGGCCTCATGGGCCAAGGCATGGCGAAGAATCTCGTGGAAAAAGGCCATCCGCTCACCGTGCTCGGTCACAAGAACCGGGTGCCGATCGAGGACCTGAAGAAGCGCGGCGCGAGCGAGGCCAAGACTCCGAAGGAGCTCGCCGAAACCTGCGACGTGGTCATTCTCTGCGTTACCGGCGCGCCGGAAGTGGAAGCGCTCGTGCGCGGCAAGGACGGCCTCAAGGCCGGCGCCAAGAAGGGCCTCGTCATCGTCGACACCTCGACCTCGGAGCCGACGCTCACGGTGTCGCTCGCCGAAGAACTGGCGCCGCTCGGCGTCACCTTCATCGACGCGCCGCTCGCGCGCACGCCCAAGGAAGCCGCTGAGGGCCGCCTCGGCATCATGGTCGGCGGCACGCCCGAGGCCTTCGCCCGCATCAAGCCGGTGCTCGCCTGTTTCGGCGAGAGCATCAATCTGATCGGACCGATCGGCGCCGGCCACACCATGAAGCTGATCAACAATTTCGTCTCGCTTGGCTATGGCGCGATCTTCTCCGAAGCGCTGGCGCTGGCGCGCAAGGTCGGCATCACACCCAAAGTGTTCGATTCGGTGATCCGCGGCGGCCGCATGGATTGCGGCTTCTATCAAACCTTCATCGGCTATACGCTCGAGGGCAATCGCGACTCGCACAAGTTCGCGCTGCGCAACGCCCACAAGGACCTGCGCTACTACGTGAACGTGGCCAATGCGCGCGGCTTGGTGAACCCGATCGCGTCCGCGGTGAAGAACAGCTACGCCTCCGCCGACGCGCTCGGCTATGGCGAGGCCAATATTCCGCTGCTGGTGGACGTGATCGGCGAGACCAACGGCCTGGAGCCGCTGCACCCGGCCAAGCGCACGGCGGCGGAGTGATTACTCGCCGACCTGCGCCTTGATCGAGTCTTCGGCGCGCATTTTGCGCTCGCGGTTCAAGAGGTAGAGGCCGCACGCAATCACCACCGCGGCGCCGGCGAGCGTCCAGGCGCTCGGCAGGTCGCCGAATACGAAGAAGCCCGCCGCCGCCATCCACACGATTTGGAAATAGATGAAGGGCGCCAGCACCGGCGCCGGGGCCTGCCGGTGCGCGGCGATCAGCAGCCAGTGCCCGATCCAGCCGAAAGCGCCGATCGCCACCATGCCGGCGATCGCCGGCGGCCCCGATGGCGGCGTCCAGAAGAACGCAACCGGCACCGAGGCCGCGAGAAATCCCACCAGCGACGAGTAGAACAGCGTGGTCTCGGTCGAGTCGTAGGATGCCAGCATGCGCGTCGTGATGTTGTAGAGCGCGTAGCAGACCGCGCTGATCAGCGAGAAAATCGCGGCCGGATGGATGCCGCCGGCGCCCGGCCGGGTGACCAGCAGCACGCCCGAGAAGCCGACCATGATCGCGGTCCAGCGCCGCCAGCCGATCCATTCGCCGAGCAGCGGCCCGGCCAGCACCGCGATGAAGAACGGCGTCGTGAACATGAGCGCTGCGGTCTGGTCCAGCTGCAGGTAACGCAGCGCGATGAAGTTGAAGAACGTCGAGCAGACCAGGAGCGCCGAGCGGCCGAGCTGCAGCCACGGCCGGCTGGTCCGCAACAGGCCCGGCGTGGTCCACGGGTTCACGAACAGGAAGGAGAGGGCGAAATGGCTGGCGTAGCGCGCCCAGACGATCTGCACCGTATCCATTTGCCCGGTCAGCCACTTCGCGGTGGTGTCGAGGAACGCGAAACAGAACAGCGCGAGGCAAATGAAGCCGATCCCGATCAGTCGCGCCTTGCCGTCGGTAGCCGACGGCAGCGCGCGCCGGGGTATCGCCTTCCGGCGCTTGGTCTTGTCCGGCATGCGGATCAGTAGGTGGCGCGGCCGCCGGAGAGGTCGAACACCGCTCCGGTCGTGAACGAGCACTCGGCCGACGCCGCAAACGCGATGGTGGCCGCGATCTCCTCCACATTGACGAAGCGCGCGCGCGGGATCTTGGCCAGCATGTAGGCGATGTGCTGTTCGGTCATCTGCGCGAAGATCGCGGTCTTCGCCGCCGCCGGCGTCACGCAATTCACCGAGATGTCGTAGCCCGCCAGCTCCTTGCCGAGCGATTTGGTGAGCGCGATCAATCCGGCCTTGGAAGCGGAGTAGGCCGGCGCGTTCGGATTGCCTTCCTTGCCGGCGATCGAGGCGACGTTGACGATGCGGCCATAATTCTGCGCGATCATGCCGGGCGCGATGGCGCGGCAGGTGTGGAACGGACCGTTGAGGTTGATGGCGATCACTTCGTCCCAAGCCTTTTTCGGATATTCCCAGGTCGGCACGTTGGGCCCCGAGATGCCTGCGTTGTTGACGAGAATATCGATCCGCTTGAACGCAGCGAGCGTCGCATCGCACGCCTTCTCGACGGCGGCGAGATCGGTCACGTCGACTGCAAAAGAGCGCACCGTGCCGCTGCCCACGAGCTCCGAAGCGGTGCTGTCGGCGAGCTTCTGATCGCGGTCCCAGATCGCGACCGAGGCTCCGGAGGCGAGGAAGCGCTCGACGATCGCGCGCCCGATGCCCTGCGCGCCGCCGGTCACGACCGCGACCCGGCCGGAAAGGTCGATCCGGTTCGTCATGCGATGCCCCTCTCCGCGGAAATCGCACGAACACTAGACGATGCCGGGCGGACGGGCGAGTAGGCGCAGCGCAGGTATTCACTTGATCTTTGCGATGGGCTCTATTCGGAGCTGACACGACCGCGCGTTGCAGGGCAGGCATGCACACACAGTCAGCTCCAACTAGACAAGCGTTTCGCTGCCCGATCTGCGGGGGCGATCAACGCATCGAACACCGTGGGCGAGCTGACGCGCGCTGCACCTCATGCCGTTCGCTCGAGCGAACGCGCTACCTTTGGCTCTATCTCAATCGCGCCGCCCTGCTTGCTCCGGGCATGGCCGTTCTGCATGCCGCGCCCGAGAAATGCATCTCGTCAAAGCTGAGCGCGCTGGTCGGCAGCGGCTACGATCCGGTCGATCTCGACCCCGCTCGCTACGCGACCAGCGACGTCATCGTGCGCAGGCTGGAAATGTGCACCGACCTCGCGGCGATCCCCGATGGGACATACGACGTCGTTCTCCACTTGCACGTCCTTGAGCACCTTCCGTGCGCTTTGGCCCCGGTCCTCGCGAACACGATTCGCATCCTGAAGCCGGGCGGCAGCTTCATCTTCTCGGTTCCGGTTTATCCGGGTACGACGACCGAGGACTTGTCCCCGGACGTCTCGGCCGAAGATCGTCTGCGTCGATTCGGCCAAGAAGATCACCTGCGCCGGCTCGGCACGCTCGACTTTCCCCCCTTGCTCGAAAGCGTCTTCAAGGCTCATTCGGAGCCCGGCGAATATCTCGTGGACCCCGATCTTTTTTCCAGCCCTGCCGAGTTGGAACAGGCCGGTATCCCGGCCGCGCTCGTAAAGGCAATGACGTTTCACTCTCTTTTCCATGTGCGTAAACGATCGGCTTCCGAAACCCGCGGCGCTCGCATGGCGTAATCGGTCGCGGAAATCAGGGCCGGCGGGCGTTTACCGCGGCTCCAGCGTCCGCTTGCGGCAGCCGGAGCGGAACCCTAGGGTGCGGCGCTTTTCAAAGGCCCGCCATGCTGCCCAAGCGCAATTGGACCGAAATGACCTGGCCGGATTTCCAGGCCGGCGAGCCCGCGCGTTGGATTGCCGTGCTTCCGGTCGCGGCCACCGAGCAGCACGGGCCGCATATGCCGCTCGGCGTCGACGGCTATATCGCCGAGCTTTATCTGGCGCGCGTGCTGAAGCTCTTGCCCGAAGCGCTTCCGGTCACGTTTCTGCCCATGCAATCGATCGGCAAGTCCGACGAGCATCTGGAGTTTCCCGGCACCCTCTCGCTGTCCACCGAGGCGGCGCTCCGCGCTTGGACCGATCTCGGCGAAAGCGTGCACCGCGCCGGGGTCAAGAAGCTGCTGCTCGTCACCTCACACGGCGGCAACAGCTCGATTCTTGATCTGGTGACCCGCGATCTGCGCGTGCGGCTGCAAATGCTCGCAGTCGCTACTTCCTGGCATCGCATGGGCTATCCGGAAAAGCTCTTCACCGACGTCGAACGCATCCACGGCATCCACGCCGGCGATATCGAGACTTCGCTGATGCTGGCCGGGCGCCCCGACCTAGTGCGCAAGGACAAGGCCGAGAACTTCGTGCCCGCGACGCTCGCTATGGAGAAGGAATTCAAGCAGCTGCGCGCCTATCGGCCCTCGAGCTTCGGTTGGATGACGCAAGACTTGAATGAGTCGGGCGCGGTCGGAGATGCAACGCTCGCTTCGAAGGAGAAGGGCGAAGCTGCTCTCGAGCACGGCGCGCGCGCCTTCGTTCAGTTGCTCGAGGACATGCATCGCTTCGATCTGAACCGCTTGAAGCCGGGACCGCTCGCGAAGTAAGGCGCAGAACGGGGGAGGGGACGAACATGGATGTCGAGGCCGAAGGCAACAGCAAGCAGCTGAACAGGCTAGTCGCGGTCACCGTCGTGATCCTTTCCGTCTTCATGGCGGTCAGCAAGGTCAAGGACGACAACATCGTTCAGGCCATGGCCAAGGCCAAGCAGGAGTCGGTCGATGCCTGGGCCGAGTATCAGGCCGCGCGCATCAAGCTGCACGTCGACGAGAACTCGCTCTCGACGCTGCGGCTGCTGGAGACCACCGGCACCATCGACAAGGCGCTCGCCGCCAAGCAGGCCGCCGAGTATCAGGCCGATATCAAGAAATACGAGGGGCGCTCGAAGGAAACCCGCGCCAAGGCCGAGGGCCTGGAGGCCGAATACGACCGGCTCAATTTCCGCGACGACCAGTTCGACATGTCGGACGCTTTCATGGCCATCGCCATCGCGCTGGCGGCGGTGGCAGCGCTCACTGAGATGTACGCCTTGCTCGTGATTAGCTGGATATCCGGCGGTATCGGGATCGCGTTTGGGCTCGCCGGCTTCCTCGGTTGGGGCATACGGCCCGAATTCCTGGTCAAGCTTCTCGGCTAACGCCAAGCCGAGCTCAGAAGCGCACGCCGTTTTCCTTGAAATACTTCGCTGTCGCGGCCTCGTCTCGACAAGCCGAACGCCATCCGCTATCCGTGTGCCGGCAAACGATATAGTGTAACAAATGCCAGTCCACGCCACCCACGAGCAAGCACGACGCGGCCCGGCAGTCGTCGCCGCTTCGCTGTTGCGCTTCTCTGCAATGCAGCGGCTCGCGATCGCCGCCGTGCTCGCTTTGCTCCTGTGGGGTGCGGTGCTGTGGGCGATCGCTTGAGGACCCGATGACCGCGGCGCTTCGCTTTCGCAATCTCACGCTCGGCTACGACCGCCATCCGGCGGTGCATCATCTCGACGGCACGGTCGAGACCGGCGCGCTGGTCGCCGTCGTCGGTCCGAACGGTGCCGGCAAGACCACGCTCCTGAAGGGCATCGTCGGCGTGATCCCGCCGCTCGCAGGCGCCATCGAGCGCGGCCGTGCGCTTCCACAAGGTGTGGCCTATCTGCCGCAGGTGCTGGAGATCGACCGCAGCTTTCCGATCACGCTCTACGACTTCGTCGCCATGGGCCTGTGGCGCAGCGCCGGCGTCCTGGGTGGCATCGGCAAAAATGAGTGCGCGCACCTCGAGACCGCGATCGCGACCGTCGGTCTGCAGGGCTTCGAGAACCGCACCATCGGCACGCTCTCGGGCGGCCAGATGCAGCGTGCGCTGTTCGCGCGTCTTCTGCTGCAGGACGCGCCGCTGATTCTCCTGGACGAGCCTTTCGCGTCGGTCGATTCGCAAACCGTGCGCGATCTTCTGGCCATCGTCCGCCACTGGCATGGCGAAAAGCGCACCGTGATCGCGGTGCTGCATGACCTTGAGGTCGTCCGCACCCAGTTCCCCGAGGCGCTTCTGCTCGCTCGCGAACCGGTGGCCTGGGGTCCGACCGCCGAGGTGTTGTCGGCGGAGAATTTGCTGCGCGCGCGTCGCATGTCCGAGGCCTTCGACGATTCAGCCGAGGTCTGCGAAGTCGACGCCGCCTAGGGCTTCGTCATGTACGACTTTCTGATTTCCCCTTTCGTTGAATTCGAGTTCATGCGCCGCGCGCTCGTGGGCATGGCGGCGCTGTCGCTCGGCGCGGCGCCGGTCGGCGTTTTCCTGATGCTGCGGCGCATGAGCCTGACCGGCGACGCCATGGCGCACGCGATCCTGCCGGGTGCGGCCATCGGCTTCCTGATCGCGGGCCTCGATCTATTCTCGATGACCGTGGGCGGCATCGTCGCAGGCTTCGCGGTCGCGCTCGGCGCCGGCGTCGTATCGCGCATGACGGAACTCAAGGAAGACGCTTCGCTCGCGGCCTTCTATCTGATCTCGCTCGCGCTCGGCGTTCTGATCGTGTCGCTGCGCGGCTCCAACGTCGATCTGTTGCACGTGCTGTTCGGATCGGTGCTGGCGCTCGACGACGCGACCCTGATCCTGATCGCTGCCTTCTCCACCGTCACGCTGTTCGTGCTTGCGCTGCTGTGGCGTCCGCTGGTGCTCGAATGCGTCGACCCCGGCTTCCTGCGCTCGGTGAGCCGCGCCGGTGCGCCGACGCACCTGGTCTTTCTGGCGCTCGTCGTCATCAATCTGGTGGGCGGCTTCCACGCCCTCGGCACGTTGCTTGCCGTCGGCATCATGATGTTGCCGGCGGCGGCGGCCCGTTTCTGGGCCCGCGACACCACGCGGATGATCGTCGTGGCGGCGCTGGTCGCCATGTTCTCCGGCTATGCCGGACTGCTGCTTTCCTATCATTCGGGCCTGCCCTCGGGGCCGGCCATCATCCTGGTCGCCGGGCTCGCCTATCTGGTCTCGCTTGCGCTCGGGCCGGTCGGCGGCCTGCGCCGCTACCTCGTGCCCGGCCGTCATCTCGAAGCCTGAAGGAGAACGCCATGCTCCACCGCCGGATATTCCTCACCGCCGCGCTCCTGCTCGCAGCCGCGCCCGCAGTGGCTCAAGAGAAACTCCCGGTGGTCGCGACCTTCTCGATCCTCGGCGATTTCGTGAAGAACGTGGGCAGCGATCGCGTCGCGTTGACCACGCTGGTCGGCCCCAACGGCGACGCCCACGTCTATGCGCCATCGCCCGCCGACGCCCGGAAGCTCGCCGAGGCCAAGCTCGTGATCGTGAACGGGCTGCGCTACGAGGGCTGGATCGACCGGCTGGTGAAGGCCTCCGGCACCAAGGCCGCGCTTGCCGTGGCGAGCAAGGGCGTCAAGGCGCGCGAAACCAAGGACGCGCACGGCCACGGCCATGACCTCGATCCGCACGCTTGGCAGTCGGTCGCCAACGCTAAGACATATGTCGCCAATATCCGCGACGCGCTCACGCTCGCCGACCCGGCAGGCAAGGACACTTATGTCAAGAACGCCGCCGACTATCTGAAAAAGCTCGACGCGCTCGAAGCCGAGATCAAAGCCGCGGTCGCGGCGATCCCGGCAGCGCGGCGCAAGATCATCACCATGCACGATGCCTTCGGCTATTTTCGCCTGGCCTATGGCATCGAATTCATAACGCCCCAGGGGGTCTCGACCGACGCCGAGGCCTCGGCCCAAGACGTGGCCCGCATCATCCGCCAGATCAAGGCGCAAAAAATCCCGGCCGTTTTTCTCGAAAACGTCTCCGATCCACGCCTGATCAAGCGCATCGCCGACGAGACCGGCGCCAAGATCGGCGGCACCCTGTTTTCCGACGCACTCTCTGATGAGCGGGGCCCGGCGCCCACCTATATCGACATGATGCGGCACAACGTGAAGCAGTTCTCGGCGGCGCTGACGAGCTGAACGGTCCGCGCAGCGGACCGGTCATCCCGGCCGGAGCGCGGCACAGCCGCGCGGAGAGCCGGGATCGCTATCGATTTATTTGCTACGGTCCCGGATCGCGCCTGCGGCGCGTCCGGGACGACGAGTAGAGAAGGACCTGATGCCCGAAAAAATCCCCGTCACCGTGCTCACCGGCTATCTCGGCGCCGGCAAGACCACGCTCCTGAACCGCATCCTGTCGGAGCCGCACGGCAAGAAATACGCCGTGATCGTCAACGAGTTCGGCGAGATCGGCATCGACAACGATCTCGTCGTCGGCGCCGACGAGGAAGTGTTCGAGATGAACAATGGCTGCGTCTGCTGCACGGTGCGCGGCGACCTGATCCGCATCATCGACGGGCTCTTAAAGCGCCGCGGCCGCTTCGACGGAATTCTGGTGGAGACCACCGGCCTCGCCGACCCGGCCCCGGTGGCGCAGACTTTCTTTATGGATGACAACGTGGGCAGCCGCACCACGCTCGACGCGGTCGTCACGGTCGCCGACGCTAAGTGGCTCAAAGAGCGTCTCAAGGACGCGCCCGAGGCCAAGAACCAGATCGCCTTCGCCGACGTGATCCTGTTGAACAAGGCCGACCTGGTGACACCCGAGGAATTGAAGGACGTCGAGCTGCGCATCCGCGCGATCAATCCCTATGCGCGCGTGCACCGGACGACACGATGTGTGGTACCGGTCGACAAGGTGCTGGGGCAGGGGGCGTTCGATCTCGAGCGAATCCTCGCCATCGAGCCCGAGTTCCTCGCCTCCGACCTGCACGTTCACGACGCGGAGGTGCAGTCGTTCGCGTTCTCGACCGAACAGCCGCTCGACCCCGACAAGTTCTTCCCTTGGATCCAGGAGCTCGTGGCCAAACAGGGCCCGGACATCCTTCGCTCCAAGGGCATCCTCGCGTTCAACAACGACCCGCAGCGCTTCGTCTTCCAGGGCGTGCACATGGTGCTCGACGGCGACCACCAGCGCGAATGGAAGAAGGGCGAGAAGCGAGAAAGCCGCCTGGTCTTCATCGGCCGCAATCTGGATGCCTCCGCTCTCCGCCAAGGCTTCGAGAGTTGCGTTGCATGACCCTTATCACCCTCATGCGCGGGCTTGACCCGCGCATCCAGCCAACTTCGTTGCATGGATGGCAGCGAAACTCGGGCTTGCCCGAGTTCCGCACTATTGAATTCTGCAAGTCGGGTAACCCCGACTTGCGGAGTCAAGCCCGGCCATGAGGGAGCTTGGGAGTGTTTGACCGCTCGCAGCTGGAACATCCGTCCTGTATGATCGAGACAGAGGTTTGCGATGCGTAGACGACTTGCCGCCTTGTTCTGCATTCTGGCGCTGGGCCTTGGGCTCGGCGGCTGCGACAAGTGCAACGACTGGTTCGGCAGCAATCCTCAATCCTGCAAGGATGACCTTCGGCGCTAGCCTTTCAGGTCGGCTCCCATTGTAAGAAACTGAGCCGATGCCCGCCGAAACCCCCTCCCTCGCCGCCAAAGTCCGCGTCCTTGACGCGGGCAGCCACGTGGTCGCCGCCGCCTTCCTCGGCGCCACCGCGGCCTTTGCGCTCGGCGAGGGGGAAATCCTGCTCGTTGGCGAGGCGGAGCGCCGGGTGCGGGCCCACGACGGTGCGATCCTCGAAGTTGCGTGCGACGGAAAGCGTCTTCTGACATCCGGCGACGACGGCAAGCTGGTGGCGACCAGCGCTGAAGGCAGCACGGAAATCCTCGCAGAAGCGCCCGGCAAATGGATCGATCATGTGGCGCTTGGCCCCGACGGCGCGTTCGCTTGGTCGGTCGGCAAGACCGCTTTCGCCCGCACCAAGAAGGGCGACCGCTCACTCGATCTGCGCTCGAGCGTCGGCGGGCTCGCCTTCGCGCCCAAGGGCCTGCGGTTGGCGATCACCCGTTATGGCGGCGCCACGCTCTGGTTTCCGAACGCCGACGCCAAGCCCGAGACTCTCGCCTGGAAGGGCTCCCATCTCGGCGTTCTGTTCAGTACCGGAGGGCACTTTCTCATCACGTCCATGCAGGAACCTGCCCTCCACGGCTGGCGCCTCGCCGACGGTCACCACATGCGGATGACCGGCTATCCCGGCCGCGTGCGCACCATGCAGTTCACCGCCGACGGCAAGTGGCTTGCGACCTCGGGCGCCAACGAAGTGATCCTGTGGCCGTTCGCGTCGAAGGATGGACCAACCGGGAAGGAGCCGAGGGTACTGGCGCAGCACTCGGCGCGGGTTTCGGCCGTCGCGTGCCACCCGAAGCAGGAAGTGCTCGCCGCCGGCTATGCCGACGGACAACTTCTGCTCGTACGTTTGGAAGATGGCGCCGCGATCCTGGTGCGCCCGGCCGATGCGTCGCCGATCAGTGCGCTCGCCTGGTCGGCGAGCGGCCAGGCGCTCGCATTCGGGACCGAAGAAGGCAAGGCGGGGGTGCTGACGCTCTAGGGTGTGGCCTCATAGGCGCGCAGCAAGATTGTCATATCGCGTGGCAATGCGGCGGCAGTGCTTGATCTTGTTAAACAACCTCTCGACCAA
>JAYUHJ010000059.1:0-5760 GCA_043767065.1 Hyphomicrobiales bacterium
CAATACCGACCCCTATCAGCCGATCGAGCGGAAATGGCAGGTCACGCGCAAGATCCTGGAAGTGCTGCGCGACACCGGCCATCCGGTCGGCATCGTCACCAAGTCCGCGCTGGTGCTGCGCGACCTCGATATCCTGAGCGAAATGGCCAAGAAGAATCTGGCGAAAGTCGCGCTGTCGGTGACGACCGTCGACCCGGGGCTCGCCCGCGCGATGGAGCCACGCGCTGCGACGCCGCAGAAGCGGCTGGAGACGATCCGCCGGCTTTCGCAGGCCGGTATTCCGACCGCGGTGATGGTGGCGCCGATCATTCCGGCGATCAACGACGCGGAGATCGAGCGCATCCTCGACGCGGCGGCGGCCGCCGGCGCCAGCGAGGCCGGCTACGTGATGCTCAGGATGCCGCTCGAGATCAAGGACCTGTTCCGCGAGTGGCTGCGCGAGCACTTCCCCGACAAGCTCGACCACGTGATCTCGCTGGTGCGCGACCTGCACGGCGGCAAGGATTACGATCCGACCTTCGGCAAGCGCCAAAGCGGCACCGGGCCCTATGCATGGTCGATCGGGCGGCGCTTCGAGCTCGCCTGCAAGCGGCTCGGGCTGAACCAGCGGCGGAACAGGCTGACTATAGCCCATTTCAAGCGGCCCAAGCGCACTGGCAGTCAGCTCGACCTGTTCGCTGCGTAGCACGAAGCCAAGAACTGCGTTCCCCGGGCGAGGCCCCGGACTTGATCCGGGGCCGAGACCCGGGGTCCAGGGGCAACAGCGTATGGCCCTGGACCCCGGCTCTCTCCGCGTTTCACGCGGCTCGGCCGGGGAACGGGATTACCGCGGCGGCATTCTCAAACGTTCAGGCCTCGCCTATAGAGTCGGCTCGCTGGGGAGCCCGCTCGACCGATGCCACCCGCCGCCATGCCGCCTGTCACCAAGACCGTCCGCGACCTGCGGCTCGATTTCTTCCGCGGGCTGTCGCTGTGGTTCATCTTTCTCGACCACGTGCCGTCGAACACGGTGAGTTGGATCAGCATCAGCAATTTCGGCTTCAGCGACGCGGCCGAAATCTTCGTGTTCATCTCGGGCTATACCGCCGCTTTCGTCTATGGCCGGGTGATGCTGGAAAACGGTTTCGCCGTCGGCAGCGCGCGCATCCTGCGCCGCGCCTGGCAACTCTACGTAGCGTTCGTATTCCTTTCGGTGATCTATATCGCCGAGATCGCCTATGTCGCAGGCCGTTTCGACAACCCGCTGTTCGTGGAGGAAATGAACGTCCTGCACTTTCTGCAGCGGCCCGAGGTGGTGCTGCTCGAGGTGCTGCGGCTGCGCTTCCTGGTCGCCAATGTGGACGTACTGCCGATCTATATCGTTCTGATGCTCGCCTTCCCGCTTATTCTGTGGCTGCTGTTGCGCAGCCCGTACGTGGCGCTCGCGGCTTCGTTCGCGCTCTATTTGGCCGCGAAGTGGTGGGACTGGAATCTCACCGTCTATCCGGTCGGGCAAGAGTGGTTCTTCAATCCATTCACTTGGCAATTCCTGTTCGTGATCGGCGCCTGGTGCGCGGTGGGCAACGCTAAATGGCTGCCCGCCTTCTGCCGCTCGAATCTGGCGGCAGTGATCTGTCTCATTTACCTCTCGTTTGCGCTGTGGCTGGCCACGACCCACCTGTACCCGGCGATCACTCCCCACCTGCCGAGCTGGCTGTTGATCTTCCCGCTCGACAAGACCGGGCTTTCGCCGCTGCGACTCATTCACTTTCTCGCCTTGGCGATCCTGGTGGTCCGGTTCGTACCGCCGGAGGCCGGCTTCCTGCGCTCCGCCTGGGCTAAGCCCTTGATTCTATGCGGAGAACACTCGTTAGAGATTTTTTGCCTGGGGGTGTTCTTATCCTTTACGGCGCATTTTGTGCTAGTCGAGATTTCCGCCAGGGTATGGATGCAGGTGGCGGTCAGCCTGGCCGGCGTCGCCTTGATGGTGGCTCTGGCCGGTCTGATGACATGGTACAAGGACCTGGATCGCCGGGCTCGACAACCGGCGGCATAAGAGCGACGGGGAAACTTTCCGTATGAGGGCACTGGCCGCAATCGCGGCGACACTCGCGTTCGCCCCGGCTGCTTTTGCCGGTGTCGAGCGGCGTTGCGAAGTTCCCACGGCACTGATCGAACCGCAGGCGCTGCTTCCGCGCGTATCGGTTTCGGTCAAGCGCTCGCAGAAGCTCGATATCGTGGTGCTGTCCAGCGCGCCGTCGCAAATGGGCGCGGGCGACGCGCCGCGCAGCTATCCGGCATTTCTCGAAGCCGAGCTCAAGGAACGGCTACCCAAGGTCGAGATCCATGTCACCGTGCAGACGGCGCCACGGCGCACCGCGTTCGAAGTACTGCCGACGTTGCCCAAGCTGCTCGCCGAAGCGAAGCCGACGTTGGTGATCTGGCAGAGCGGCACGGTCGAGGCTTATCGCGGCATCGACGCCGACGGCTACGGCCGCAAGCTGCAGGTCGGCGTCGGCCTCCTGCTCGATGGAGGCTCCGACGTGCTGCTCGTCAACATGCAGTACAGCCCGCGAACCGACGCGCTGGTGGACGCGGCGTCCTATACGGAGCAGATGCGCACGGTTTCCTTCGCCAAGGACGTGCCGTTCTTCAACCGCTACCGAATCATGCGCGAATGGAGCGAGAACGGAGCGTTCGATCTCGCGTTGCTGCATATCGGCCGCAAGGAATACGAGGAAATTCACCGCTGCGTCGGCTCGCTGATGGCCGAATTCGTGATCCGCGCCGCCACGCTCGGCGCCAATGCGAGCCGCTGAGATGCGCACATTCGTTGCATTCATTTTCCTACTGGCCGCGGCGCTTCCGGCCGGCGCCGAGGACGCGAAACCGGCGACGCCGCGATGCAACGCGCCGGCCGAGGCCTTGCAGCTCGGCCAGCCGCTGACGCGGGTGGCCAATCGACTCGCGCGCCGGCAGCCAGTCACCATCGTCGCCATCGGTTCGTCGTCGACCGCGGGCGTCGGCGCATCGGCGCCGGAGACCACCTATCCGAGCCGGCTCGAAGCCGAGCTCAAGGCGCGCATTCCGGGTGCGGCGATCCGCGTGATCAATCACGGCGCCAGCGGCGAAGAGGCGCGCGACATGCTCGCCCGTTTCGACAGCCATGTGCGCGACGAGCATCCGGACATGGTGCTGTGGCAGCTCGGCACCAATACGATCGTGCGCGAAGGCAGCATCGCGCCCACCTCGCCCGTGATCCGCGAGGGCCTGAAGCGCATCCGCACCACAGGCGCCGACGCGGTGCTAATCGACCCGCAATACGCGCCAAAGGTGCTGCGTTATGCGACCGCCGGCATCATGATCGACCTAATCGACGAGGTCGCCAAGAGCGAACAGGTTTCCGTATTCCAACGCTTCGCGTTGATGCGCTACTGGAATACGAACGCGGGAATCCCGTTCGAGACGTTTCTTTCCGACGACCTGTTCCACATGAACGACTGGAGCTACGGCTGCATGGCCGAGACGCTGGCGCGCGCGATCGTCGCCGCCCTGCCGCAGAAGCCGGCGGACGAAGCGTCCGCAACCGTGAGCGCGATGTCGCCACGGCCCGCGGGGCAGTGAGCGGGGCTTCTAGCTTCAGCCGTCGTCGAAGATCACCGGCGCCATTTTCGTCCGGTTCACTTCCAGCTTGAAAATATCCGGCCGGGAATAATGCCCGGTCACGTCGAGCGTGCGACGCGAACGTGGCGCCGCATCGCGCTCGATTTCGCCATAGAGAATGCCGCGCTCGCGGTGCAGCGGTCCGGCAACGATCTTGCCGAACGGCCGCACGATCACCGCGTCGCCGTCGCAAAGCCAATCCTCGTCATCCACGATCTTTGTCCGCTCAGGGAAGCTCGGCGGCATGTCCTTGCCCTGGAGCGCGGTGCCGGTGCCGATCACCCAGCAGCCACCCTCCTTGGCGATGTGCTTCATGGTGGCGATCCATTCCTCGCCGCAGTCCCAGGTGGGGGCGACGAGGATTTCCATGTTCTGGGCATAGAGCGCGAAGCGGGCGAGCGGCATGTAGTTTTCCCAGCAGATCAGGCAGCCGATGCGGCCCGCGGGCGTATCCACGACCCTCAGCCCGCGCGCATCGCCGCCGCCCCAGACCATGCGCTCGGGATTGGTCGGCATGAGCTTGCGGTGCTTGTTCAAGAGCGCCCCGTCGGGTCCGATCACGCAGACCGAGTTGAACAGCGTGGTGCCGCTGAATTCGGAATCGAGCTCGTGGAAGCCGCAAACGACCGTGGTCTTATGCTTGGCCGCGGCCTCGCGCACCGGATCGAGATGGCCGGCCGCCACATTGATCGCGTTGCTGCGCAGGCGCGCATGGATTTCGTTCAGGAGCGGCAGATCGCGGCCGGGCTGCAGGCGCCAGGCCCAGAACGGATAGCCGGGAATATAGGTCTCGGGAAACACGACGAGCGAAGCGCCGTTAGCGGCGGTCTCGCCGATGGTCTCGACCACGCGCGCGATCGTTGCGGCGCGCTCCAGCGTCACGGGGGGCTTCTGCACCACGGCGACCTTGATCGGCATGAAGGGTTCCTCATCCATCACTGGTCATCACCGGGCTTGTCCCGGTGATCCCGACAAGTATTGCACAGCCGTGCCGTCGCTATCGGGAGGCGGGGACTCTAGGCGCGAAGACGGCGCTTCGCGCCTTTTGCCTGGCCATGACGCAGTGAAGAATAGCACCCCTTTCCCGCCGTGCTTGACGCCGCCGCCTCCTTCATTTAACAACTTCGTTAAATAAATGCCGAGGACTGGAGCCGTCATGCCCCAACTCTCAGAAACTTTCGCAGCGCTCGCGGACCCGACGCGGCTCGCAATCGTCGAGCGGTTGCTGCGCGAGGGCGAGCGCTCGGCCGGCGATCTGGCCAAGCCGCTGCCGATCAGCCTGCCCGCAGTCTCGCGCCACATCCGCGTGCTCGAGGAAGCCGGTCTGATCGAGCGGCGCGTCGACCGGCAATGGCGGCGCTATCGCGTACGCCCGGAGGCGCTGATGACCATCGACGAGTGGTTCGACACCTATCGCGCGTTCTGGACCGCGTCGTTCGACCGGCTCGAGCGCTTCGTCACCAAGAAGAAGAGGACCCGGCGATGAACGTGCACGAGAACAGGACACTGCGGCTCGAACGGATTATTCCGGCACCCGTTGAGAGAGTGTTCGAGGCTTTCATGGTGCCCGAGCAAATCGCGGCCTGGTGGGGCCCAGAATATTGCACCATCCCAGATTACTCGATCGACGTGCGGCCGGGCGGCAAGTGGCGCACGGTGATGAAGCTGCCCGACGGCAAGCAGCCCGAGGTCAGCGGCGTCTATCGCAAGATCGAGAAGAACAAACAGATCGTCTTCACCTGGGCCTGGCAGCAGGATGACGGCACGCGCGGACACGAGACCGAAGTGACCGTGACCTTCGAGCCGGTGGGCAAGCATACGAAGCTGACGCTGGTACAAACTCAGTTCGCGGAAGAAGTACACCGCGACAATCACAGCAAGGGCTGGGAATCGACATTCAATTCGCTGGAGAAATATCTCGCGTCGGCATGAGCGACGGCGTGATAGGGTTCCGTCAACAAGCGTTCCGGGAGGGCACAATGGCTTCGCTGCAGATCATCGGCATTCCGCTATCCAACTTCACGCGCATCGCGCGCATGGCGGCGCTCGAGAAGGGCATCCCTTACGATTTCGTGGTGGCGCCGCCGCATTCGCCAGAGGTCAAGGCGATCCATCCGG
>JAYUHJ010000060.1:0-2428 GCA_043767065.1 Hyphomicrobiales bacterium
CGGGACGCAATCTTGATTCAAAAAACCATTCACGTGGATTCGATCGTTTCAAAATCCAATTCCACAGAAAATTTACGGAGACTTTTTCAACAGTATCGATCTAATCCGGACACTTGGACCAATCAGTAGGGCCGATCACTCGTCCTATCTCTTGCGGCCCATGTTGATCCGGTTTCCCTGCGGATCAGTCAGGAAGACCGTCCCACTCTCGACTGAAAGCGCGCCGCGCCAGCCTCTGCCGGTGCAGACGGCGCTGCCGCAGGCCTGCCACGTAGAGGTCACCACCTCGCCGCCCCGGATCGCGAAGCGGTAGGCGCCATTCGCGCTGAACGTCGCCGGGCCGCGGTTCATCTGAAACGTCCGGCCGGATAGAAACCGTGTGACTTCGGCCTCGGATAGGCTGACCGATTGCGCTCTTGCTGCCGTGCTGAATTCAGGTGCCGCCACGAGACCGGCCGCAAATACGACCGCCCATATGTACGACTTCATGCAATCCCCCTTCCATTTGGAACACTCAATGAGGGTCGATCAGCGAGCCGTTCTTCGCCCCCAAGTGCATTGATAATGCCGGCTCGCAACGAGACCGTACTACTCTCTCGGCCACAACAGGCCGTGGGCATATGCCGACCATCTCATCATATTGCTTATCAACCGCCGAGGCTCTAATCGCCAAGGATGAAAATTCAGTGGCAGGTCAAAGCCGTATCGGCCAACCAGTCATGGGCTGCGGTAGGTATAACCGCGGCGATCCCACGCTGTGTTACCGTATTCCAAGTATCCGTTTGGCTTCGGCAAACTTTTCCACCGCCGCACTGTGTGCTGCTCGTGTCCGGCCTGAATAATGTAGGTCTCCGCCCTCAGCTCGGAGCCGCTTTACCTTCGCCAAGTTCGCTGCGCTAAGTTGTGGGTTCTTCGATAGCGCGGCATCGATCGTTGCCATGTCGTTCGGGCATTGAAAGGCAAAGGCCGGTGTCGCAATAACAGCGACCACGATGACCAGCGATGAGGCAACGATAAATCGTCTAAGCATGACATCTACCCTCGGTTCTCAGTTAAGAGTGTCAGGCGACGATTGGCTCGTGGTCGGAAGTTCCCTCGTGCAGCAGCCTAGGGTTCCACATCGACCACCGCACAACTCCTTATTTTGCATCATGCCTATGAGTTGTCCATCCTTCATCGAGCTTTCCTGACTAGTTTAGGGCTGGTGCCGACGCTCGTGGTCTCGCGCGCGACGTTACCGAAAAAGCCGAAGATGATCGTGCTGCCGGGGCGGTGAACTATTCGTCTTTACGTTGTTCGCGATCCTGCGCCCCGTGCACGACCGACCACACCACAATCTCGCCTTGCCGCTCGAACACTTCGTACACGATGATGTAGGGATGTTCGATCAACTCGCGGGTACCCGGTTCAAGGCCGGGACGGCCGATATGCTCGAGCCCCGGCGTCGCCAACAGGCCGATGTGCGCTTCGAGGCGCGCGATCATCTCCCGCGCCGCGCGCGGGTTATGTTCGGATACTCAAGCGAATATCGCGTCGATGTCGGCGCGCGCCGCAGGATCGAACGTGATCCTCATCTGCTGGACGCGCGGTAGCGCCGAAACACCTCTTCCAACGAAATCCGGTTGGGGTCGCTCTTTGCTCGCCGCCGCCGCACTTCGGCGAGTTGTTCGTCGGTGAGCCGCAGATCGCTTGCGTCCCGCTGCTCGATGCTCCGTAAAATCTCGATAGCGTCCTGCTGCCGCTCAGGCGGCCAGGTCAGAACCCGGTCAAGCGCTTCTTTCACCTGCTCCTTGGTCATGTGCCTAGCATAACAGATTCCAGCGACCGAACACGGCCATTGCTAACGCCGCAAAGGCCCAAGATTGACGCTCGCCGGCGGCCTGGCGTCTTCCGGCACGAAGAAGTCGGGCGCGAGCGGCTGCGAGGGATCGACGCGATACTGGTCGAAGTCGGTGACGCCCTCGCCGGCCAGGAACGTGTCGTCGATCAGGAAATTGCCGGTGAACTGCTTGGCGGGTTTCTGGAAAATGCGCCAGGCGGCCTCCGACATGATCTCGGGTTTGCGGCTCATGCGCATCACCGCGTCGCCGCCCAAGAGGTTCCGAATCGCGGCGGTGGCGATCGTGGTGCGCGGCCAGAGCGCATTGGCGGCGATGCCTTTCGAGCGCAATTCGCCGGCGAGCCCGAGCATCACCTGGCTCATGCCGAACTTGGCCATGGTGTAGGCCACATGCGGCGCGAACCAGCGCTCCTTCATGTCGAGCGGCGGCGAGATGGCGAGGATGTGCGGGTTTGCGGATTTCTCGAGATAAGGAATCGCGAACTTGGAGACCACGAAGGTGCCGCGCGTGTTGATCTGGTGCATCAGATCGTAGCGTTTCATGTCGGTCTCGGGCGTCTTGGTGAGCTGGATCGCCGAGGCGTTGTT
>JAYUHJ010000061.1:0-13674 GCA_043767065.1 Hyphomicrobiales bacterium
CCATCCTTTTCGGGGGCGCTGGAGATCAGGTCCTGCTGGCCGGTGGCGCTCGAATAGCCGTTGTTCATGATGATGAGGACTTCATCATCTTTGTTGAACACGGCGCCGGTGACGCCGGTGAGCAATCCGTTATGCCAGAAGCCGCCGTCGCCCATGATCGAAACCGGGCGATGCTCTTGCGTGCCGGAAACTGCGGCGGCTGAGGCGAGCGACATGCCGTAGCCGAGGATCGAGTTGCCCATGCTGAACGGCGCGAAAGTCGCGAACGCGTGGCAGCCGATGTCGCCTGAGATGTGGGTCGGGCCGAGCTCGCGCTGCATCAGCTTGATCGCCGAGAACACCGGCCGCTCCGGGCAGCCGGTGCAGAAGGTCGGCGGGCGCGGCGGCAGCGGTATGGCGAGCGCTTTGGTCGCTTCCATGCGGCGATTTTCGGTGTTCTTGGCCCATTGCTCGAGCGGCTCGTTCTTCCGTCCGTATTGATCGAGGAAGTGCGACAATCCCTTACCGATCACGAGCGGGGTGTATTCGCCGGCCATGACGAACACATCCTTGCCGTAAAGGCGGGTGTTGAGGTCGGCCTTGCGCAGGATCTGGCCGATCGCTTGTTCGATGAAATCGGGAGAGCCTTCCTCGACGATGAGCACTGCCTTCTTGCCGGCACAGAAGCCGCTGATCTCTTCGGGCACCAGCGGATGGACGACGTTCAGCACCAGCGTCGGAATCTCGACATCGCCATAGACGTCGCTCAGGCCCGCGAGCGCGAGGCGCGAATTCAGCCCATTGAACAGACCGCCCGGGACGATGATGCCTATGTCGCCGTTCTTCTCGCCGTCCTTGGGCCCGAGCTGCTCGTTGAGCTTGTGCTCCATGATGAACTTGCGCGCAGCCGGCATGCGGCGCTCGAATTTCGCGACTTCCTGCGGGAAGATCACGGGCGGATGGGAGAGCCGGTCATAGAGGAATTTCGCGGGACCGACGCGATGCTTGGACGACACCAGCGGCGCGATGTTGTCCTTGGTCTCGAAGCTGCCGAACACGTGGCAGGCGCGGATGCGCAATTCGAGCATGACCGGCGTGTTCGAAACCTCGGAAAGCTCGAAGCCCTTTTCCACCATCTTCACGATCGTGGGCAGTTCCGGGCGCGGGTCCAGCAGCCAGAGCGACGACTTGAGCGCCATGGCGTGGGTGCGCTCCTGGATGACGCTAGCGCCCTCGCCATAGTCCTCGCCGACGATGATGAGCGCGCCGCCCATGACGCCGCAGGAGGCGAGATTCGAGAGTGCGTCGGCTGCGACGTTTGTGCCGACGATCGACTTCCAGGTCACGGCCCCACGCACCGGATAATTGATCGAGGCGGCGAGCATTGCGGCCGCGGCCGCCTCGTTGGTGCAGGCTTCGACCTTGACGCCGAGCTCGGCGAGCAGGTCCTCGGACTGCACCAGCACGTCGAGCAAGTGCGTGACCGGCGCGCCCTGGTAGCCGCCGACATAGGCGACGCCCGATTGCAGGAGCGCCTTGGTCACGGCGAGGATGCCTTCGCCTTGGAAGGTGGCGCCGTTGCCCAGGCGCAGGCTCTCGATTTCCTTCCGGAACGAAACTTCCATTGGTTTCCCGCGCGTTATCGGAGCGTTGCTTAGACCTTAGGCCCAAGGCAGTGCCAGATCAAATCGGCCCGCTGAATCCCGCAATTATCCCAACTAGATACCCGGCTTTTCGCGGGCCGCGCGCAGGGCCGCGGGGATTGCCTTGAGAATCCACAGTTCATAAGGTGCCGACAACAAAAGAAGTCCCGCGAACGGGATACGACTGCACCAGCGACCGCACCGGGTTGATGCTGGCGGACACTCTGCCCGCCGCCGCTGTCCTAATGTCGGTTCGATGCAGTCGCGCCAGGGGGGAGCGCATGGCCGGCAGCCGCATGGACCGCTTCATCGACGGCATCGAGCTGGTCGCTGCGTTCTTCGTCGGGCTGGTGGCGCTCGACGTGTTCGTCTCGGTGCTGCTGCGCTATTTCTTCAACGTCACGATCCCCGACAGCTACGGCTTTGGCCAGCTCATGCTCGGTGTACTTATTTTTTGGGGCATCGCGGCAACGTCGTACCGCGGCACGCACATTACCGTCGATCTTGTGTGGGCGAATGTCGGCCCGCGCTACCAGCGACTGATCGACGTGTTCGCGACGCTGGTGCTGTTCTTCGTAGTCGCGGTGCAGACTTACACCTTGTTCGACAAAGTGACATCAACCTACGCCGACAACGTGGGCACCTTCGATCTGCGGATTCCCATCTGGCCGTTCTACCTGCTGGCGTGGCTCGGCGACGTGTCTGCGGTCCTGCTGATCGCGGTCCGCACCTATCGGTTGATCTTCCGCCCGGAACTGATGCCGAGCGGCTATCAGATCAGGCCGGTCGAGTAGGGCGCCGGCATGAGCTCCAACGCCATCGCGTTCACCGGGTTCGTCGTTCTTTTCGCGCTGATGCTGCTACGCGTGCCGGTCGGCATGGCGATGGGCTTGGTCGGCGTCACCGGCTTCGGCTACATCGTCGGCGGCGGGCCGGCCTTGAAGATCGTCGGTCACACTTCGATGCGCACGGTGACCGACTGGAACTTCGCGGTCGTGCCGCTCTTTCTGCTGATGGGCTCGTTCGCCACCACCTCGGGCATGAGCCGCGAGCTGTTCCGCGCGGCCAACGGCTTCCTCGGGCATTTCCGTGGCGGGCTCGGCATCGCCACGATCGCGGCGTGCGGCGGCTTCGCCGCGATCTGCGGCTCGTCGGTGGCAACTGCCGCTACGTTCTCGCGCGTCGCCTATCCCGAGATGCGGCGCTACGGCTATCCGCAATCGTTCGCCACCGGCGTGATCGCGGCGGGCGGAACGCTCGGCATCATGATTCCGCCCTCCACCGTGTTTGCGGTCTATGGCCTGATCACCGAGCAGGACGTCGGCAAACTGTTCATCGCCGGCATCCTGCCCGGGCTTCTGGCGGTGACGATGTACATTCTCACCATCAACATCATTGGCTTTGTGCGGCCCGGTTACCTGCCAGCCGGCCCGCGTGCCTCCTGGCCGGAGCGGATCGACGGCCTGCGCAACGTCTGGGCGACGTTGTTGCTTTTCATCTTCGTGATTGGCGGCATCTATGGCGGCGTTTTCACCGCGACCGAAGCCGCCGGCATGGGCGCGGGCGGGGCGTTCCTGATCGGCATTTTGCGCGGCAGGTTGTCGGGCGCCGACATCCGCCGCTCGCTGCTGGAGACCACGCGCACGACGGCGGCGGTGTTCACCGTGCTGATCGGCGCGATCCTGTTCGGCTATTTCCTCACCGTCACCCAGACGCCGCAGAAGCTCACCGAATTTCTCACCGGCCTCGGGCTCGGGCGCTACGGGGTGCTGGCGCTGATCATGGTCATGTATCTGGTGCTCGGGTGCCTCATGGATGCGCTGGCCATGATCATCCTCACCGTTCCCATCGTTTTCCCGGTGATCGTTGCGCTCGGGTTCGACCCGATCTGGTTCGGCGTCATCATCGTGATGACGGTCGAGCTCGGGCTGATCCACCCGCCGGTCGGCATGAATATCTTCGTAATAAAAAGCGTGATCGAGGACGCGAAAATATCGACGATTTTTTACGGCGTGTTTCCTTTCATTATCACCGATATCTTGCGTCTCATCATCCTCATCATCTTCCCGATCATCGCCACGTATCTGCCGTCCAAGATGTGAGGTGGCCGGCGCGTCAGGGCAGCGGCAGGTTCAGCACACGCGAGAGGCCATAGGCGCAAAGCACGATCGCCCCGGCATAGGGAATGAGCAAGAGCCGCAAATTGGTGCGAGTCCACAACAGCACGACGAGATAGGCCGCGACGGCGGGCAGAAAGCCTATGAGCGGAATCGCCGCGATCGCCGCGCCGAACAATCCGATCTGCAACATTTCTTTTTGCGGCGGCCACGCCGCCGCCGGGGTCCGTCCGCGAAGATGCGACGCTAGGACGAAGAGTGCCGCGGCGAGACCGGGAACGGCGGCGAGCAGCGGCACCAGCCGGCTGTCAGCGTCGAAATTGAACGAAAGAATAATTCCGGCTGTGAATAGAAGTGCCGCGCCGAGCGCGAGCAGCAGACCGAGATCGAGGCGGTCGCGAGGCGCGGATGAAGCAGGAGCTTCAGCCGTCGGCGTCGCCTCGCTCTCGGAAGCCCTCGCTTTCCGCGCCGCATAGGCGCGCCGGAACGTGAGGGCGACATGCAGGGCCACGAGCGCGATCAGGCCGAGCACGATCGGCCCCTTGAGCCAGGTCCAGCCGTGCAGTTGATAGGCGAGCCAGAAATTGCGCTCGATCGGATCGGCCAACACGAAGCCGACGAGCAGCGGCGCGCGCGGGAAATTTGCACGCTTCATCAGCCAGCCGAGCGCGCCGAAGCCCAAGAGTGTGTAGAAGTCGAGCACCGTCTTCTTGGAGTCGAACGAGCCAAGGAGCATGACGACGATGAGGGGTGCGGCGACCAGCCCAAAATCGATGCGAGTGAGGCGCGCGATCCAGGGGCTTGCGGCGAAGCAGAGCGCGGCGCCAAGCACGGCGGCGATCGCGCTCGACCAGACGATCAGGAACATGAGGTCGAGATTCATCTGCACGAAGCGCGGGCCCGGGTAGTAACCCCAGACGAACAGCGCGCCGAGAAAGACGGCGGCGGCCGGCCCGCCGGGAACGGCGAACAGCAGCGTCGGCACCAGATCGGTGGTGATCGTGGCGTTGTTGGCGCCTTCGGCGGCCAGCATGCCGCGCGGGTCGCCCTTGCCGACCATCCGCTTGTCCTTGGCGGTGGAAACCGCGTGGCCGTAGGCGACCCAGGTCGAAGCCGAGGCGCCGATCGCCGGAATGATCCCGAAGATCACGCCGATCACCGAGCCGGTGGCGACGACTTTCCATTCTCGTGCCACGTCGCGCACGCCGTCCATCCAGCCCGAAAGCTTGAAACGTTGCTCGGCAATGGCGCCGCCCTGGCCGAGCATAACGATCACCTCGGCTACACCGAACAGGCCGAGCGCCAGGATGGTGAGCGCCGGACCGTCGAACAGATAGGCGACGCCGAAGGTGTAGCGCAGCTCTGGCGCAGAAGGCGCAACGCCGATGGTGCCGATAAACAACCCGAGCGCGGCCGACATGATGCCCTTGGCCGGGCTGTCGCCGACCAGCCCGCTGGCATAGGCGAGGCCCATGATGGCGAGCATCAGAAGCTCGGCGCTACCGAGCGCGAGCACCAAAGGGCCCGCGATGGGGATCGAGAGTGTCAGCACGACAGCGCCGACCAGGCCGCCGATCATCGACGCGAGGAAGGCGCCGCCGAGGGCGCGTCCGGCCTCGCCGCGGCGGGCCATGGCGAAGCCCTCGATCGCGGTCGGGCCGGAGGAGGCCGAGGTAGGCGTGCCGAACAGGACCGCGGAAATGGTGTCGGATGTATAGACGACGCCGCACGCGCCAAGCAGCATGGCGAGGCCCGAGAGCGGATCGAGCTTGAGCACAAACGGCAGCAGGATGGAGACCGCGCCGATGCCGCCGAGTCCGGGCAGCATGCCGATGACGCCACCGGCCAGCAGGCCGACGAGCAGCATCAGCATGCGAAACGGATCGGCGAGTGCGACCAGCGCCGTACCGGCAGCTTCCCACATGGGCCTGGCTCGCGTTCGCCGGCTGCTGCGCTATGTGCTCAGAGTTTCACGTTATATTTCTGCGTGAGCAGGTTTCGCAGATAAGCCGCGACCTCAGGGTTTGCCGCCAGCGCCGCCTTGACCTTGGGCTCGACGGTCTTGCCGGCTTGCAGCGGGTAGCCGCCAGTGACCTGTTTGCCCTTGGTCTGGAATTCAGGATCGGCGTTGACCTTGGCGGAGGCGAGCGCGAAGGCGTCAATCGCCTCCTGTGGAGTATTCGCCGGCATCCAGCCGATGACGCCGTATTCGAAGGTGAGCGCCGACGCCGCTTGGAAAGCGCCCCAGACGGGGCCGGATGGCTCCTTCTTGTGGATCTCTTTATAGACCTCGTAGGCCGACGGAAGATCCGCCACCACCGGGTCGCGGGCAGTGAAGTTGCCTTGGGCGTCCGATGCGCCGCCGGTGAACAGCGGCACCGCTTTCTTCGCTTCGACCAGCGCCTTGACCTGGGTCAGATACACCGAGGTGAACTGGAAATCGAAATTGGTCTCGCCGCGCTCGAACGCGAGCCGGATCGGCCCGCGCCCGGTGAAGCCGAGCACGGTCTTGACGTTGAGACCCAAGAGCTCGAAGGCAAGCAGGATCGGCAGATCGCTGCCAGTGGCGGCGATGCCGCCATAGACCAGCGGCACCTTCGGGTTCAGCAGATCGGCAGCTTTCGCGATACCGGTGGCGGGCGCCGCGTAGACGACGGGTCCGATGCCGATGGCGTAGCCGACCTTCTTGTTGGCGAGGTCGTATTGCACGCCCTGCTGCTTGAACATGAACGGGAAGGCGCTCGACGACGTGGTCGAGAGCATGAGCAGTCCGTCGCCTTTGCCTTGCGTCTCGAATTGATTGGCGCCGAGGATCGAGCCGCCGCCGGCGAGGTTGGTGATGTTGAAATTCGGCGAGCCGGGAATGTGCTTGGTCAGGAACGGCGCGATGAAGCGCGTGGTGACGTCGGCGGCGCCGCCGGGCGCAAACGGGACGATCACATCGATGGTCTTGCCTGAGTAGAAGTCGGCGGCACGCGCAGCGCCCACCGGGCCGAGCGCGGCGGCAATGCCGGCGGCCGCGCCGTAGCGCAACAGATCGCGGCGGCTTGAAGTCTGCGACATAGTTTCCTCCCTGGATTTTGCTCTTGCCCTCGCAGGTGCGAAGAGCTGCGAAGTGGCGTCACTGTTGTGGAATAGGGTAGCCTTTGCGGGCGTTCATTGACCACCCCGGAAGCTTGCGCTGGCGTCCTGCGCGTGGTTGATCGGGCCGCAGCTAAGCCGCTGCAGAACCAAGAAAAATAGCGCCACGCAGTTTTTGAGTAGAGGAATGGAAGCGCAAGCTAAGGCAAAGCCGCGGGCCGCCGAAACGGCGCCGCTCCTGCAGGTCGACGATCTGCACGTGCATTTCGTCACCTCGCGCGGCGTCGTGCGCGCGGTCGAGGGCATTTCCTACACGGTCGGCCGTGGCGAGGTGGTGGCGATCGTCGGCGAGTCGGGCTGCGGTAAATCGGTCTCGGCGCTTTCGATCATGCGGTTGCTCGCGAAACCGGCGGGCCGGGTCGTCGGCGGGCGCATCCTGCTGGAGGGTCGCAATCTTCTCGATCTCTCCGAAGACGACATGCGCGCGGTGCGCGGCCGCGAAATCTCGATGATCTTCCAGGAGCCGATGACTTCGCTCAATCCCGTTCTGCCGATCGGGTTGCAGATCATGGAGCCGCTCCTGATCCACCTCAAGATGAGCGAGGAGGAGGCCCGCGCACGCGCGATGGAGTTGATGCAACAGGTCGGGATCACCGACGGCGAGCGGCGGCTCGGGCAATATCCGCACCAGCTTTCCGGCGGCATGCGCCAGCGCGTGATGATCGCGATCGGGTTGGCGTGCAATCCGAAATTGATCATCGCCGACGAGCCGACCACCGCGCTCGACGTGACCATCCAGGCGCAGATCCTGGAACTGATGAAGGACCTGTCGCAGCGGCTCGGCATCGCGCTCGTCATCATCACGCATAACCTCGGCATCGTGGCGCGCTATGCCGACCGGGTGAACGTGATGTACGCGGCCAAGATCATCGAGCAGGGCACGGCCGATGATATTTTTCTTCGTTCCGCGCATCCCTACACGATCGGGCTGATGCGCTCGGTGCCCCGCCTCGACGAGCCGCGCAGAACGCAGCTGCAGACGATCGAAGGGCTTCCGCCCGATCTGTTAGCGCCGCCGGCCGGCTGCCGGTTCGCGCCGCGTTGTCCGCACCGGATCGAGAAGTGCGCCGAGCCGATCGCGCTCATCGATGTGGGCGGCGGACATGCCGCCGCCTGCCATCGGGTCGATGAAATTGTCGCCGGCAAGCTCGTCGCAGACCCTCCGCGTCCGGTGCCGCGCGCCATTGACGCGGCCGCCGCGTCCCGGCCGATCCTGGAAGTCGATGGGTTGCGCAAATATTTCCCGGTGAAGGCCGCCGGCGCCGGTTTTTTCTCGTCGGCGACCGCGACCGTTCGCGCGGTGGACGACGTTTCGTTTTCGAT
Source organism: Hyphomicrobiales bacterium (assembly GCA_043767065.1). Classification (GTDB taxonomy): domain Bacteria; phylum Pseudomonadota; class Alphaproteobacteria; order Rhizobiales; family Xanthobacteraceae; genus JAHFPN01. The sequence goes on from JAYUHJ010000061.1 coordinate 8,204, forward strand.
CGCCGCCGGCGAGACGCTGGGGCTGGTCGGAGAATCGGGCTGCGGCAAGACCACGGTCGGGCGCGTCGTACTTCGGCTCGACGAACCGACCGACGGCTCGATCCGTTTCGACGGGGTCGATGTTACCCGCCACACCGGCCGCGACATGCGGGAGCTGCGGCGCAAGATCCAGGTGATTTTCCAGGACCCTTACTCGTCGCTCAATCCGCGTATGACGGTGGGCGAGATCATCGGCGAGCCGTTGAAGGTCTATGGCCTGGTCGCCGACGCGAAGGGCCAACAGGAGCGTGTCGCGGAGCTGCTTGGACAGGTCGGGCTGTTTCCCTATATGGCCGAGCGCTACCCGCACGAGCTTTCCGGCGGGCAGCGTCAGCGGGTGGGCATTGCGCGGGCGCTGGCGCTCGAGCCGAGCTTCATCGTTTGCGACGAGCCGGTCTCCGCACTCGACGTCTCGATCCAGGGCCAGATCATCAATCTGCTCGAGGATCTGCAGGTGCGGCTCGGGCTGACTTATTTGTTCATCGCGCACGATCTCGCGGTGGTGCGCCACATCTCCGACCGGGTGGCGGTGATGTATCTGGGGCGCATCATGGAGCTCGCGGATCGTGATGAGATATATCAACGTCCGCTGCACCCCTATACCAAGGCGTTGCTGGATGCGGCGCCGATCCCGGACCCGCGGATCGAGCGCGCGCGGGCCCCGCGAGCACTGCGCGGCGAGATTCCGTCGCCCTTGACCCCGCCCACCGGCTGCGTGTTCCATACCCGTTGTCCGATCGCAGGCGACATCTGCCAGCAGGAGATTCCGCAGGTGCGGGAGCTCAAGCCGGGCCATTTGGTGGCCTGCCACAAGGCATGACGAGAAATTTAGGTGCCTGGGAAAAGGCACGTGCCATAAGAACAACAACGCAGACTTTGGGAGGAAATGAGATGACAAGGCTTATTCTAAGCCTATTCGGTGCGGTGGCTGTCACGCTCTATGGCGCCGGGCCGGGAGCGGAGGCGCAGCAGCCCAAGCGGGGCGGAACGCTGCAATTCGCGATCTCCGCCGAAACGCCGCACTACGACTGCCAGGGCAGTGAAACCTACGCGACGCTGCATTTCGCGTCGCCATTTTATTCGACGCTGCTCACCTTCGACCTCGACAAGTTTCCGGCGGTGAAGGGCGATCTTGCGACTTCGTGGACCGTCGCGCCCGATTTGAAGACCTACACGTTCAAACTGGCGGAAGGCGTCAAATTTCACGACGGCACGCCGTTCACCTCCGCCGACGTAAAGGCAAGCTACGAACGCATGCGCAACCCGCCGCAGGGCGTGGTTTCGCCGCGCAAGGCGACGTTCGCCGACATCGATACGATCGAGACGCCCGACGCCAACACCGTCGTCTTCAAGATGAAGGCGGTGAATGCGTCGATGCTCGAACATTTCGCTTCGCCGTGGAACTGCGTCTATTCCGCGAAGGATCTGGCGGCCGATCCGGCTTCGCCCCGCACCAAGATCAATGGCACCGGCCCCTTCATCTTCGTCGAGCACGTCAAGGGCAGCAACGTTTCTGGCAAGAAGAACGACAATTATTTCAAGAAAGGCCTGCCCTATCTCGACGGCTTCCGCGGCGTCTTCACCCTGCAGGCGGCGGCCATGCTGAACGCGCTACAGGGCGGACAGGTGCTCGCCGAGTTCCGCGGCGTCTCGCCGGCCGAGCGCGACCGTCTCGTTTCCGCCATGGGCGACAAGATCCGAATCGAAGAATCGAGCTGGACGCTCAACTTGCTCGTTGCTTTCAATAGCGAGAAGAAGCCGTTCGACGACGTGCGTGTGCGTAAGGCGCTGCTCCTGGCCATCGACCGCTGGGGTGGCAGCGTCGGCCTCTCGCGCATCTCGACGCTGCGTTCGGTCGGCGGCTTGATCCGGCCGGGCTCGCCGTACGCGACGCCGGAGGCGGAGCTGGTGAAGCTGCCCGGCTTCTCCAAGGACATCAGCGCGGCGCGCGCCGAAGCGAGGCGGTTGCTCGCCGAAGCGGGGGTGCCGAACCTCAAGTTCGAGCTGTGGAACCGAAACCTCGCCATGCCCTATACGCCCGCCGGCATCTTCCTGGTCGATCAATGGCGGCAGATCGGGGTCGAGGTCGAACACAAGCAGTCCGACACCGCGCCTTATCTGGCGGCATTGAATGCCGGCAACTACACGGTCGCCATCGACTTCTCCAACCTGTTCATGGACGATTCGGTGCTCGCGCTCGCCAAGTATCTTTCGTACGACAAGTCGCCGCAGAACCTGTCGCGCGTGATCGATCGCGAAGTCGACAAGCTCTATGAACAGCACGTACGCGAAACCGATCCGGAAAAGCGAAAGGCACTGATCCGCGCACTCGAGAAGCGGGTGTTCGAGCAGGCCTATCAGCAGCCGATCCTATGGTGGCATCGCATCGTGCCGAGCCACAAGGCAGTGATGGGTTGGAAAATGTCGCCGAGCCACAATCTCGGCGCCGATCTCGCCGAAGTCTGGCTGAACCAGTAAGCGCAAGGCGCGCGGCCTGGCGCGATGCCGGGCCGCGTGCCGGAGTTCTTCGATGCTGCGCTACACGATCAATCGTATTCTGTTCATGATTCCGACGCTTATCGGGGTCGCGGTGCTCGTGTTCTTCATGCTGCGCGTGGTGCCGGGCGACGTGGTGGAGGTGAAGCTGCGCGGCGACGGCGGCACCGTTTCGCAAGAGACAATCGACATGGAGCGTAAGCGGCTCGGCCTCGACAAGCCGATCGTCTATCAGTTCGGAGATTGGATGGTCGGGCTTGCCAAGCTCGATCTCGGCAAGTCGATGTGGACCGAACGGCCGGTGATCGAAGAGATTGCGATCCGGCTAGAATTGTCGCTGGAGGTGGCGATTCTGGCGACCATATTCGCCGTACTACTATCGGTTCCGCTAGGGACGGTGGCCGCGCTCTACCGCGACACCTGGATCGATTACGTCGTCCGCATCGTGACCATCGGCGGATTGTCGATTCCGTCGTTCTGGTTCGGCATGCTCATCATCTTGAGTTTGCTGTCTTTTTTCAATTGGCTGCCGCCGATCACCTTCACTCCGATCTATGTGGATCCGGTGGCCAATCTGTCCCAGCTCATCTGGCCGGCGATGGCGGTCGGCTACCGTTATTGCGCCGTGACCGCGCGAATGATCCGCTCCTCGCTCTTGGAAGTGATGAGCGAGGATTACATCCGCACCGCGCGCGCCAAGGGCGTGTTCGAGAAGCTGGTGGTTTCGCGCCACGCGCTGCGCAATGCTCTGCTGCCGGCCATCACCGTGATGGGTCTGGAATTCGCGTTTCTCATCGGCGGCCTCGTCGTCACCGAGCAGGTGTTCAATCTCAACGGCATCGGGCAGCTTTTCGTTCAGAGCGTGGCGCGCAACGATTTCATGCTCATTCAGGGCATGGTCATGATGATCGCGGCCTTCTACGTCTTCGTGAATCTCGTGGTCGACCTGCTCTATGCGGTGTTCGACCCGCGCATCCGGTACAGCTGATGGCCTATATCGCACCCGCTATCCCCACCGCCGCGCCGGTCTTTCGTCGCCAGAGCGCGATCCTGACTTTCTGCCGCCAGCAGCCGCTCGGCGCCATCAGCTTCGTCGTCATCTTCGTGATGATGTTCGCGGGTCTGCTTCCGCAGTTTGTCGCCCCCTACAATCCGCTGGATATCGACTTCGCGCAGATCCTCGGTGCGCCGTCCTGGGAGCACTGGTGCGGCACCGACGCCTATGGCCGGGACATTTTCTCCCGCATCATCTGGGGCTCGCGCACCGCGCTGGTGATCGGTTTCGCTTCTTCGCTATTGGGCTCGACCATCGGCGCGGTGCTCGGCATCGCGTCGGCCTATTTCGGCGGCCGGACCGACAACTGGATCCAGCGCTTCGTCGACGTGCTGCTCGCGTTCCCGATCATCGTGCTGGCGCTCGTCGTGGTGGCGGCGCTGCGCAAGACCGTCGTCTACGGCGTCGACATGAACCTCATCATCGCCATCGCCATCCCGATCGTGCCGCGGGTCGCGCGCGTGGTGCGCGCCGCTGCACTTTCGGTGAATGTCATGCCCTATATCGACGCGGCACGCGCGGCCGGTTACTCGGACAAGCGGATCATCTTCCGTCACATGGCGCCGAACGTGGTCGCGCCGTTTCTGATCATGTTCACGGCGTTCATCGCACAGGCGATCCTGCTCGAGGCGTCGCTCTCGTTCCTCGGCCTCGGCGTCACCGAGCCGACGCCGGCCTGGGGGCTGATGCTTTCGGGCAATGCCGCGGACTTCTATCGCGAGGCGCCCTGGATGATCATCTTCCCGGGCGTGGCGATCAGCCTTGCAGTATTCGCCTTCAACCTGTTTGGCGATTCTTTGCGCGACTTCCTCGATCCGCGCTTCAAGGTCTGACGCTGCTCAGGCGGCGCCGTGCGCATAGGTGCGCGCGTAGGTATCGCGCAACACGTTCTTCTGCACCTTGCCCATCGTGTTGCGCGGGAGTTCTTCCACGAAGAACACGCGCTTGGGCTGCTTGAATTTGGCGAGCCGCCCTTCGAGGGCCGCGAGCACCTCGGCCTCGCCGAGGTTCGCGCCCTTCTCTCGCACCACGACCGCGGTGACGCCCTCGCCGAGATCGAGATGCGGTAGGCCGATCACCGCGGATTCGAGGACACCATCGATCTCGTCGATCTCGCTCTCGACTTCCTTCGGGTAGACGTTGAAGCCGCCGGAAATGACCAGGTCCTTGGCGCGGCCGACGATATGGACGTAGCCGCGCTCGTCGATCCGGCCGAGGTCGCCGGTGATGAAGAAGCTGCCGCGGAACTCGGCCGCAGTCTTGTCCGGCATGCGCCAGTAGCCCTTGAATATATTGGGTCCCTTGACCTCGATCATGCCGGTCTCGCCTTGTGCGAGCGGCCGGCCGCTCTCGGGCTCGGTGATGCGTAGCTCGACGCCAGGCAGCGGAAAGCCGACCGAGCCGGGCACGCGGTCGCCGTCATAGGGGTTCGAGGTGTTCATGTTGGTTTCGGTCATGCCATAGCGCTCGAGGATGGCGTGGCCGGTGCGCTCGGAGAAGGCGCGGTGGGTCTCGGCCAAGAGCGGCGCCGAGCCGGAGACGAACAGACGCATATGCTTGGTCGCTGTGCGGTCGAGGCCTGGCTGATCCACGAGCCGCACATAGAACGTCGGCACGCCCATCATGCTGGTGGCTTGCGGCATCAGGCGCATGCACTCGCCGGCATCGAACTTGGCGCAGAAGATCATCGCGGCGCCGGCCAGCAGCACGACATTGGAGGCCACGAATAGCCCGTGGGTATGGAAGATCGGCAGCGCATGGAGCAGCGTGTCGTTTGCGGTGAAGCGCCAGTAATCCTTCAAGACGCGTGCGTTCGAGAGGAGATTCTCGTGCGTCAGCATCGCGCCCTTGGAGCGGCCGGTGGTGCCGGACGTGTAGAGGA
>JAYUHJ010000062.1:0-5727 GCA_043767065.1 Hyphomicrobiales bacterium
CGGAGATCGAGCAAGAGCTGACAGACGCGCTCTCCGCGCGCAAGATCCGGGCGCGGGTCAAGGGACGTGAAAAGCGCCCCTATTCGATCTGGCGGAAGATGCAGCGCAAAGCCATCGGCTTCGAGCAGCTCTCCGATATCTACGGCTTCCGCGTGGTGCTCGGCTCGGTCGAGGATTGCTATCGCGCCATCGGGGTGGTGCACACCAAGTGGCCGGTGGTGCCGGGCCGCTTCAAGGATTATATCTCGACGCCGAAGCAAAACGACTATCGCTCGATCCACACCACCGTGGTCGGCCCCGGCCGCCAGCGGGTCGAGCTGCAGATCCGCACGCGGGGCATGGAAGAGATCGCCGAATATGGCATCGCGGCGCACGCGCTCTACAAGGACAGCGAGGATACGCCGACTGAAATGCTGTCGCGCGATTCAAGCGCCTATGCGTGGCTGCGGCATACGATCGAATTGCTCGCCGAGGGTTCGAATCCGGAGGAGTTTCTCGAACACACCAAGCTCGAACTATTCCACGACCAGGTGTTCTGCTTCACGCCCAAGGGCCGCTTGATCGCGCTGCCGCGCAAGGCGACGCCGATCGATTTCGCGTACGCGGTGCACACCGATGTCGGCAATTCAGCGGTCGGCTGCAAGATCAACGGCAAGACTGCGCCGCTGGTGTCGGAGCTGGTCACCGGCGACGAGGTCGAGATCGTCACCGCGACCGGACAATCGCCGCCGGCGGCGTGGGAGTCGGTGGTGGTCACCGGCAAGGCGCGCGCCGCGATCCGCCGCTCCACGCGCGCGGCGGTGCGCGCGCAATATGCCGGGCTCGGCCGCAAGATGGTGGAACGCGCTTTCGCCCGCGCCGAGAAGCCGTTCTCCGACGACCGGCTCACCGGCGCGGTGGCGCGGTTGGCGCGCGCGTCGGCCGAGGACGTGTTTTCCGCGGTCGGCCGCGGCGATATCCGGGCCGACGACGTGGTCAAAGCGCTGAACCCGGATTGGCGCGGCGAGCGGCCGAAAGCCAAGCCGGCGCCGCGCGGCGACGGCTGGTTCGGCTTGCGGCGCGCGGCGAACTTGCGGTTCCGCATTCCTGGATTCGGCGGAAGTCCCAACGCGGCGGAGCCCGAGGATTCGATTCCGATTCGCGGCATGAACTCCGATCTGCCGGTGCGCTTCGCGCCGGACGGGGGCGCGGTGCCCGGCGACCGCATCGTCGGAATCGTCGCGCCGGGCGAGGGGATCACGATCTATCCGATCCAGTCGCCGGCGCTGAAGGCGTTCGACGACCAGCCCGAGCGCTGGCTCGACGTGCGCTGGGACATCGACGAAGGAACCACCCAGCGCTTCCCGGCGCGGATCGCGGTGAATTCGGCCAACGCACCCGGCTCGCTCGCCCAGGTGGCGCAGGTGATCGCCGAGCACGGCGGCAATATCGACAATATCCGCATGGCGCGGCGCTCGCCGGATTTCACGGAGCTTCTGATCGACGTCGAAGTCTATGACGTGAAACACCTCAATGCCATCATCGCGCAATTGCGCGCCAAGCCGATCGTGTCCGAGGCCGCGCGCGTGAACGGATGAGCGAATCGATCCCATGAGCGTAATGATCCGCCCGATCCGTCTCGGCGTGAACGTCGATCACGTCGCCACCGTGCGAAACGCGCGCGGCGAACGGCTGCCCGATCCCGTGCGCGCGGCCAAGGCCGCGATCGCGGCCGGCGCCGACGGTATCACCGCGCATCTGCGCGAGGACCGCCGCCACATCACCGATGACGATATCGCCCGCCTCAAGGGCGAGATTACCAAGCCGCTCAATTTCGAAATGGCGGCGACGGAGGAAATGTTGCGGATCGCGCTCACGACGCGGCCGCATGCGGCGTGCCTGGTGCCGGAAAAGCGCACCGAACGCACTACCGAAGGCGGCCTCGACGTGGCGCGGCAGCACGATTTGCTGGCGCCGGTGGTCGGCCAGCTCAATGGCGCCGGGATTCGTGTTTCGTTGTTCATCGCGCCCGATCCGCAACAGATCGAAGCGGCCGCTCGCATCGGCGCGCCGGTGATCGAGATTCATACCGGGGCTTGGTGCGAGGCGCTGACCCAGGGCAATGCCGCCGAAGCGGCCGTGGAATGGGAGCGCATTCGCGAAGGTGCCAGGCTTGCGCAGAAAGCCGGGCTGGAGGTTCACGCCGGCCACGGGCTCGACTACGCAACCGCGGAAACGATCGCGGCGCTGCCCGAGATCATGGAACTCAATATCGGCCATTTCCTCGTGGGCGAGGCGCTGTTCGTCGGATTCGAGCAGGCGGTCGCGACGATGCGCGCAGCAATGAAAAAAGGACGCAGCAGCGTGGAGCGCGCCGCATGATCCTCGGTATCGGCTCCGACGTCACCGACATCCGCCGCATCGAGAAAGTGATCGGCCGCCACGGCGAGCGGTTCCTCGCGCGCATTTTCACGGATGCGGAGCGCTCGCGCGCCGAGCGGCGCGCCAATGCGCCGGCGACCTATGCCAAGCGCTTCGCCGCCAAGGAGGCCTGCGCCAAGGCGCTGGGAACCGGCATGCGCGGCGGCGTGTGGTGGCGCGACATGGGCGTGGTGAATTTGCCTTCGGGCCGTCCCACCATGCAGCTCACCGGCGGCGCGCTGAAGCGGCTGCAGGCGATCACGCCCGCTGGCTGCGAGGCGAAGATCGATCTCACCCTCACCGACGAAGGGCCCATGGCGCAGGCCTTCGTATTGATCTCGGCGGTGAAGAACGGAGCTTGAGTTGCATTGCCTGGGCTGCCCCGCCCGTCTATACGGGCGGACCGCGGGGCGGCGGACCCAAAGGGTTTCATGAGCACAATGGCCAACGGCAAGAAGAAGGAAAGCGGTTTCGTCGAAACCGTGCGCGTGATTTTTCACGCGCTGCTCATCGCGCTGGTGATCCGCACCTTTCTGTTCCAGCCCTTCAATATTCCCTCGGGCTCGATGAAGAACACGCTGATGGTCGGCGATTATCTGTTCGTTGCGAAATACTCCTATGGATTCAGCCGCTTCTCGATCCCGTTTTCGCCCAACCTGTTTTCGGGCCGCATCTGGGGCGCGGAGCCGCAGCGCGGCGACGTCGCCGTGTTCAAGCTGCCCAAGGACGAGTCCACCGACTACATCAAGCGCGTGATCGGCTTGCCCGGCGACCGCATCCAGATGATCGACGGCGTGCTGCAGATCAACGGCCGCGCGGTGCCGAAGGTGCAGCTTGCCGACGCGATCTCGGAGGAGCCCGACGGCCGCCGCGTGCGCGTCAAGCGCTTCCGCGAGACGCTGCCGAACGGCGTCAGTTACGAGGTGCTCGACCTGGTCGACAACGGCTTCTACGACAACACACCGGTCTATACGGTGCCGGCCGGCCATTTTTTCATGATGGGCGACAACCGCGACAACTCGACGGACAGCCGCGTGCTCTCCCAGGTCGGCTATGTGCCCTACGACAACCTGATCGGCCGCGCCGAAATCCTGTTCTTCTCGATCGAGGAAGGCAGCCACGCCTGGGAGATCTGGGCCTGGCCCTGGAGCGTGCGCTGGGGCCGGATTTTCTCGCTGGTGCGATGAAGCGCAAGAAGCCCGCGCTCTCCGCGCTCGAAGAGCGGCTCGGCTACCGCTTCGCGGATAAGGCGATCCTGGAACTCGCGCTTACCCACATGACCGCGGCCAAGCCCAGGATCAAGGGCGGCGGCCACTATCAGCGGCTCGAATTCCTCGGCGATCACGTGCTGGGGCTGGCGATTTCGGAGCTGTTGTTTCGCGAATATCCGCGCGCCACCGAGGGCGAGTTGTCGCGGCGGCTTTCGGCACTGGTGCGCAAGGAGACCTGCGTGGAAATCGCCATCGCGCTCGATCTCGGCCCGCACATCAAGCTCGGCACCAGCGAGGCCCAATCGGGCGGGCGGAAGAAGCAGACGATTCTCGGCGACATCTGCGAGTCGGTGCTCGGCTCCGTTTTTCTCGACGGTGGCTACGAAGCCGCGCGCGACATGATCGAGCGGCTGTGGGGCGACCGGCTGCACATGTCGAAGAAGCTACTGCGCGACGCCAAGACCATGCTGCAGGAATGGGCGCAGGCACGCAGCCTGCCGACGCCGATCTATCGCATCAAGGATCGCCGCGGGCCCGACCACAAGCCGGAATTTGTCATCAGCGTGGAATTGCCGGGCTTCAAGGACGCCGAAGGCTCCGGCAACTCGAAGCGCACCGCGGAACAAGCCGCGGCGGCGGCCATGCTCGCGGGCCAGGGCGTGGTGCTTGCAGATGCCTGAGGATGATTGTCATGACGATTAAAGAATACGCCGTCACCCTGAGGTGCGAGGCGGCGAAGCCGCCGAGCCTCGAAGGGGGACGGCGTTGTCATCCTTCGAGGCCCGGCTTCGCCGGGCACCTCAGGATGACGAAGTGATGATGACGCGCTGCGGTTTCGTGGCGATCGTCGGCGCACCGAACGTCGGCAAGTCCACGCTGGTGAACGCACTGGTCGGCACGAAAGTTTCGATCGTCAGTCCCAAGGTGCAGACCACACGCATACGGGTGCGCGGCATCGCGGTGGTCGATCAGTCGCAGATCATCTTCGTGGACACGCCCGGCATTTTCGCGCCGCGCCGCCGGCTCGACCGCGCCATGGTCGCCGCGGCCTGGAGCGGGGCGGGCGACGCGGACCTGGTCGCGTTGGTGATCGACGCGACGCGCGGCATGGACGAGGAGACCGTCCTTATCGCCAACCGGCTCGGCACCGCCAAGGCGAAAAAGCTGTTGATTATCAACAAGATCGATCTGGTGAAGCGGGACACGCTGCTGGGGCTGGTCGCCGAGGCCAACGCGCTCACGCCGTTCGAGCGCACGTTCATGGTTGCCGCGAGCAAAGGCGACGGGGTCGCCGACGTGCGCGACTACATCGCCGGCGCCGTTTCCGAGGGACCGTGGCTGTTTCCGGCCGACGAGCTTTCGGATCTGTCGGATCGCGTGATGGCCGCCGAGGTAACGCGCGAAAAAATGTTTCTCAAGCTGCACGACGAATTGCCGTATCAATCGACGGTCGAGACCGATTCGTGGAAGGAGCTGGCGAATGGCTCGATCCGCATCGAGCAGACCGCGTTCGTCGAGCGCGAAAGTCAGCGCAAGATCGTGCTCGGCGAGGGTGGCAGCATGATCAAGGCGATCTCGATGGCGGCGCGGAAGGAAATCTCGGACTCGCTCGGCAAGCCGGTGCATCTCTTTCTGCACGTGAAGGTGCGCGGCGACTGGGAGAACGACCCGGAGCGCTATCGCACGATGGGGCTCGACTTCCCGAAAGACTGACTATGGAATGGACCGACGAAGGGATCATTCTCGGCAGCCGTCGCCACGGCGAGGGGCATGCGGTGGTGGAACTGATGACCGCGGCGCACGGCCGCCATCTCGGGCTGGTGCGCGGCGGCGGCTCGCGCAAGGTCACGCCGCTCCTGCAAGCCGGCAACAGCGTGCGCGCGGTGTGGCGCGCGCGATTGCACGAGCATCTCGGCAGCTATTCGCTCGAAGCCACGCGCGTTCGCTCCGACCGGCTCATGGGCTCGGCGGCGGCGAGCTACGGAATGCAGACCATCGCCGCGCATCTGCGGCTCCTGCCCGAGCGCGACCCGCATCTCGGGCTGCACCGCGCGCTCGAGATGATGCTCGATCATCTCGACGATCCTCCGATTGCGGGCGCGTTGCTGGTGCGCTT
>JAYUHJ010000063.1:0-5719 GCA_043767065.1 Hyphomicrobiales bacterium
CGCCGCGCGCCACGGCGAGATCGAAACTCCGCGCGGAAAAATCCGCACGCCCGCCTTCATGCCGGTCGGCACCGCCGCGACCGTCAAGGCCATGCTGCCGGAGCACGTGCGCGCGGCCGGCGCCGACATCGTGCTAGCCAACACTTATCATCTGATGCTGCGCCCCGGCGCCGAACGGATCGCCGCGCTCGGCGGCCTGCACGCCTTCATGCGCTGGCCGCAGCCGATCCTCACCGACTCCGGCGGCTTCCAGGTCATGTCGCTGTCTAAGCTTCGAAAAATTGAGGAGAGCGGCGTCACTTTCCGCTCGCACCTCGACGGCGACATGGTGGAACTTACGCCCGAACGCGCCATCGAGATCCAGCGGCTGCTGGGGGCCGATATTTCCATGCAGCTCGACGAATGCATCCGCTTGCCCGCGCCCGAAGCAGAAGTGGAACGCGCCATGACGCTCTCCTTGCGCTGGGCCGAGCGCTGCAAGCGCGCCTTCGACGCGCCATCCGGCCGCGCACTGTTCGGCATCGTACAGGGCGGCGTGTCGCCGGAGCTCCGCCGGCGTTCCGCGCACGAGCTCGTGGGCATCGGGTTCGACGGCTATGCCATCGGCGGCCTCGCGGTCGGCGAGCCGCAGGAGATCATGTACCGGACGCTCGACGTCACGGTGCCGGAGCTGCCGGCGGACCGGCCGCGCTATTTGATGGGCGTCGGCGAGCCCGACGATATTCTCGGCGCCGTCGAACGCGGCATCGACATGTTCGATTGCGTGCTGCCGACCCGCGCCGGCCGCCACGCGCTCGCCTATACCCGCTTCGGCAAGCTCAACATGAAGAACGCCCGCCACGCCGACGACCCGCGCCCGCTCGACGAGGAGAGCGCGTGCCCGGCCGCGCGCGACTATTCGCGCGCCTATCTGCATCACTTGGTGAAGGCCAACGAGACGCTTGGCGCCATGCTGCTCACCTGGGCCAACGTCGCCTATTACCAGGAGCTGATGGACGGAATCCGCAACGCGATCAGCGCGAAGCGCTTCGCCGACTTTGCCGCTGAGATCCGATCGACGGCTTTGCCCGAAGGGTAAGCCGACTCTAGGTTGTCATCGCAAATTCAACGTGCAAGCCACGCTCAGCTAAAGGCGCGGCCAAGCATTAGTTCGCACTGCCTCCGCAATCACCTCGTGATACTTGGCGGGGTCTTTAGTTTCCAACTCGGCCAGCTTCCTACTGTAGCTATAATCGGTGAATGGGATGCCGACCCATCCTTTCAGCATCGCAAGCACACTGTATATCCCAACCGCGAACCAGTACGCGACAATCAAATAACTGAATACACCGTAGCTTGGTTTGAACGCGATCACGATTGCCGCGATCAACGGCACTACCATGGTCAGTGCAGCAAAGCCGAGCGCGCTTACCGCCCGGAAATAGCCGTGGGCAACTTCCAGAAATTTTCCCAAGTCATTTTGAAAGAGGTCGTGCTTTGAACTAGGGAGGAAATCAATTGCCATCGCCTCAGTCGGGCTTGCATAGCGTAGCGCATAGAAGAGGTAGCTCTCGGTCCCGCGCTCCTTGCTTTGCTCCCTAGCGAACGTGAATAAGACATCCTCGAGCTTGTGAATGAGCTGCTGAAGAACAATCGAATACCCGATGGTAACGCCGTGCGCGAACAGGACGAACTCGGCTAGTTTACCAATCGCCTGCGACGAGAACCCTAGAAAGCTGAAAGATACTTCGACGGACATCAGGTAGAGAACCAGGATGCCCGTCAAAGTGAATTGAAACAGCCCAACCTTCCAAAATATCTTTTCGTAATCCGATCTGGTCTTGTTCACATCGTCGATGTACGCCTGACCGAAGAGTTCCCGGTTGTTTGATAAGATTTCGGCGAACTCCGCTTGCCGGATATGACGGCTCGAAAGCCAGCGGATGGTGACCAGATCACCGGGACGCTGTTTGATGTTCGTGTTGTAGAAAGCCGTCCAGCGTTCTTTCACCCTCAGCCAGAAGTCTGCGATCATCTCGCCCTCCGTGCCTGCTATCCACAAGCGGGCGTTTCGAAAGAGTGAGCCCGGATGGGATCGAACCATCGACACCGTGATTAAAAGTCACGTGCTCTACCACTGAGCTACGGGCCCTAACCGCGACAGGTATGGGGACCCCGGATTCGCGTCAATAGCCGGCACGTGTGCGCCACCATCTTCATCCGTCCGAAAGCCTGATTCCGCGCGCCCATTGACCCGCCCCAGCGACCGGCTACATGGTTGGACGAGGAGTTTTCGCATGCCCGTCATCAACCGCGTTGCCGACCGCGCCGAGGAAGTCGCCATCTGGCGGCGCGATTTCCACAGCGATCCCGAGCTGCTCTACGAGGTGCACCGCACCGCCGCCAAGGTCGCCGACAAGTTGAAATCCTTCGGCTGCGACGAGGTCGCCACCGGCATCGGGCGCACCGGCGTCGTCGGCGTGATCCGCGGTCGGAAAAAGGATAGCGGCAAGGTGGTGGGCCTGCGCGCCGACATGGACGCGCTACCGATCGAGGAAGCCACCGGGCTGCCTTACGCCTCGAAAAATCCGGGCAAGATGCACGCCTGCGGCCACGACGGCCACACCGCGATGCTGCTCGGCGCAGCGCGGCATCTTTGCGACACGCGCAATTTCGACGGCACCGCGGTCGTCATCTTCCAGCCCGCCGAGGAGGGCGGCGCCGGCGCCAAGGCCATGATCGACGACGGCCTGTTCGACCGATTCAAGATCGACGAAGTGTTCGGCCTGCACAATTATCCCGGCCTGCCGGTCGGAAGCTTCGCGATCCGCTCGGGCCCGCTGATGGCCGCGGCCGACCGCCTCGTGATCGAGGTCGAGGGCGTCGGAGGCCACGCGGCGCGGCCGCATTTTGCCGTCGATACGGTGCTGGTCGGGTCGGAGATCGTAAGCGCCTTGCAGCAGATCGTTTCGCGCAACGTCGATCCGCTCGAGAGCGCGGTGGTCTCGATCACGCTGTTTCAGGCCGGCTTCACCGACAACGTGATCCCGCAGAGCGCGCTGCTGCGCGGCACCGCGCGCTCGCTCAAGGCGGAAACGCGCGACCTTTTGGAGAAGCGCATCGTCGAGATCGCCGAGGGCGTCGCCCGCCTGCACGGCGCCAAAGCCAAAGTGCTCTACAGCCGCGACTATCCGGTGGTGGTCAACGATCCCGGCGCCACCGATTTCGCCGCCTCGGTCGCCCGCGAAGTCGCGGGCGCGGCGCAGGTGAACCCGAACGCGGTGCCGGTCATGGGCGGGGAGGACTTCGCCTTCATGCTGCAGGCCCGCCCAGGCGCGTTCATCTTCATGGGCAACGGCGACACCGCGCCGATCCACCACCCGGCCTATGACTTCAACGACGCGGCGATCCCGTTCGGCAGCTCTTATTGGGTGCGCCTGGTGGAGACCGCGCTGCCCGCCTGACCGCCTGAAGGACGCGAAATCGTGATGCGGCAGGACGATAGCCAAAGCCTATCGCCGCCTTGCCGAAACCCCTGCCTCCGATAGACTCAGGCCAATTTCACCGGCGCTCCGGAGGCGTTTTGGCTTCCGAACAACCCTGAGCGCCACAGGGAGGAAGTCATGTCCGCCAAGATCACCCGCCGCGCGTTCGTAGCGACCGCCACCGCCGCTGCGACGTTCGCGAGCCCCTACATCATCCGCGCCCAGGCCCAGGCTCCCGCCGCACCCGCGGCTCCGCCAGCCGCTGCGCCCGCCGCCGCGCCTGCGGCTCCGCCGGCCGGGCCGTTCCGGCAACCGCCGCTGCCGTTCCACGAGTCACAGCTTGCGCCGGTCATCGGCCAGCGCACCGTGTTCCTGCACTACGGCCGCCACCACGCAGGCCAGTACAACGCGCTCAACACGCTGGTGAAGGGAACGAAATTCGAGACGATGAAGCTCGAAGAGGTCGTCGTCGAGGGCAACAAGGAAACCGATCGGCGCATTTTCAACAATGCCGGTCAGGCTTGGAACCACGATATTTACTGGGCACAGTACAAGCCGGGCGGCGCCAAGGCTCCGAGCGGGCCGCTTGCGGGAATGATCAATGACGCCTTCGGCTCGCTCGATGCGATGAAGCAGAAGCTTCAGGCCGACGCCACAGCCCTGTTTGGCTCCGGCTGGGGCTGGCTCGCCCAGGACGGCAACAAGCTCGTGATTATCACCACTCCGGGCGGCGACAACCCGCTGACGCGGAACATGACGGCCCTCATCGGCGTCGATGTGTGGGAGCATGCCTACTATCTCGACTTTGAGAACCGGCGCGGCGATCACATCAAGGCGGTGCTCGACAACATCATCAATTGGGACGTGGTAGCGAGCCGGCTGAAGGCTTGAGCCTTCAGCGGTTCAGAAGCACCGTGCCGGTGTCGGTCACGTCATAGCCGCCGAGCGCGGCGGCGCGGGACTTAAATTCGGGGCTGCGGGCGAGCTTGAACAGCGCTTGCGGCCCCGGCTCGAAATAGTCGCGCCGCCGCAGCACCAGATCGAACCGTTCCCACGTCAGCGAAACGAATTCGAGCCCGCGCGTGGCCGCCACCGCGCGCGTGGCGATGCCGCAATCGGCGCGGCGCTCGCGCACCGCGAGCGCCAGATCGTCGCCGGTGCGGGCAGGGGCGTTGGCGCGCTTCAAGTCGGTCAGTTCGAGCTTGGCCGCGCGAAGAAGTCGCAAGAGCAGCGCCTGCGCGCCGGCGCCGGCCTGCCGCTCCACCATGCGCGCGCCGCGCTTGGCCACATCCGCGATCGTCTTGACCTTCAGTGGATTTCCGGGTGCCAGCACTATGCCCTGCTCGCGCCGCGCGAACGCGATCAGCACCGCGTCGGCGAGTGCGCTTTCACTCGCGACCGCCTGCAGGTTGGCGTCTTCGTCTTCGCCCTCGATGCGATGCAGATGAATGCCGGCGATCATCGCTTCGCCTGCCGCGAGCCGGCGCAGGCCGCCCTCGCTGCCTTCGGCGAGTAGCGCCAGCCCGGAACCGCTCTCGCGCAACGCCCATTCCAGCAGCGGGTCATGGCTTCCAGCCATGATCGCGGGAGCAGGGCTTGAGACCAGGCCATCGGGGATCAGAAGCCCAGCCGCCAGCCAACGGTCGAGCGCCGACTTCGGAAACAACCACTTGCCGGTCGCCTTGGTGCAGGGAATGCGGCCCTGGGCCACCAGCTCGTAGAGCTTTCGTTCGCCGAGGCGAAGGTAGCGGGCGGTTTCCGCCGTGGTCAGATACTCGTTCATGGCCTGCTTCAAGCTGCGTGAAACTGCATCCTATACCAAATTTGCCGGATATTGGAATCCATGCCCTTTTCCGTTGAGGGAGTGGAAATGCCCGAAAATGCCTCGGCGTTGCAGCTCGTGCTGAGTGGCGACCCGGCTTTGTACGCCATCGTCCGGCTGTCCCTGTTCGTGAGCCTTTCGGCCGCGATCCTCGCGGCGCTGATCGGCGTGCCGTTCGGCGCCCTGATCGCGCTGACCCGCTTCCGCGGCCGCGAAGGCGTCATCGTCACCCTCAATGCGCTCATGGGCCTGCCGCCGGTCGTGGTCGGGCTCGCGGTTTTCCTGCTGCTCTCGCGCTCGGGCCCGCTCGGCTCCTGGGGAATACTCTTCACGCCGCAAGCGATGATCATCGCCCAAACCATCCTGATCGCGCCGATCATCGCGGCACTGTCGCGCCAAACGCTCGAGGATCTGTGGCTCGAATACCGCGACG
>JAYUHJ010000064.1:0-2413 GCA_043767065.1 Hyphomicrobiales bacterium
GCATTCGCCATGGTGAGGTGCTTCGCGCGCTTGCCGATCACGACTACGAGTTCGGCTTCGTAGTCGAACGTTTCCGACACGCGCGGGCGCAGCAGTGGCGACAGATGCGGCGCCAGTGACGTCTGGCTGCGCATGAAGATAGTGGGGAACTTCGGGATATTGTCGCGGTTGGCGCCTTCCTTGACGTGCTCGAGATAATTCAGCCCGAGGCAGATGACCTTGCCCGGCCGCGCCACCGGCAGGCCGAATTTTAGACCCTTGAGCGGCCGCCGCGCCGACGCTGGCGCGCGCTTGGCGAGATCGGCGAGCGGCTTGAGATCGCCGCCGCTACTCGCGAGATAATCCGCGAGGTTCGCGGGCACTTTCGCATCGGCCGCTTGCAGGTCGATCACCTGATCGCCCTCGACCACGCCCAACCGCAAACCCTGCCCGCTCTCGAAGCCGACGATCTTCATGAAATGCTCGACCTAAGTGCCCGGCTCACCTGTTGGCAGCCGCGCGCCACTTGCCTTCATAGGTTTCGCGCACCGTCGCCGCATATGGCGTCGGCCCGACCGTCACGCGCATTTCCCTTTGCTTGTGACGCTCGACAGTAGACTTTTTCGTACCGCCGTTTTCCTCGCCCCAGACCAGCGTGAGCTCGGTGCCCGGCTTGGCATACTGCTCCTCGACGAAGCCGAGCGACAGCATTTTGCGCTCGTTGTAGGTGTAGCCGCTGAACATCGAGGCGCCGACCATCTTGCCGCCGCTCGTCACGGTGTCGAACGAACTCGACGCGTAGTTCGACAGCGGCAGGTCGATGAACTTGTAGTTCTGGCCGGCGGGCGCGAACATCGACTGTAGCACCTTGGCGACGTCCTGATCGTTCCAGGCGAACGTCACCTTCTTGCGGTGCACCTTGCCCTCCATTTTCTGCAGGGCTTCCTTGCCGATAAAGTCGTGGTCGAACTTGGTGAACGAGGCGTAGCCCAGCTCGTGGGGCGACGTGTAGTAGTCCTCGATTTTTTTCGAAACGAAGCTGCCGCCGAGCCCGGCATTGGCTTCGTAGCTCGTCCCAGGCAGCCACTGCCGGTAGGACTTCATCTTGTCGCCGGTATAGACCGCCGGCACCGGTGACGGGATCCAGCCCGACTCGAGCGTGTTGGTGGCGTAAGCGCGCGCGCCGACCTGAACGAGGCCGAAGTCCTTGCCAGCTTCGATGATGGCGGCCCGGATCTCCTCGCCTTCCGCGTACGGACCCCAAACCTCTAGGCCCGGCGCGCCGGCCATGCCGTGACGGAGCGCGCGAACCTTGCGTCCCGCGATCTTGATATAATCCATGTTGAAGAACTTGATGTCCGCGAACGGGCCGCCGTTCAGCTTCTGGATGACCTGTTCGGCGTTCGGCCCCTGGATCTGGTAGCGGTAATATTTGCGAAACACCGGCTTGCCCATCGGGCGCGACGGCGACCGGTCGTCGTATTCCGTTTTGACGTTGTAGCCGCCGGTCTTGGCGTGGAACTCGATCCAGTTGGCCGCCGGATTGCGGCCGACATAGACCAGGCTGTTCTCCGCCAGATAGAAAAGAATTCCGTCGCCGATTACATGGCCGTCGTAGCTGCACGGCGCGAATTGCTTGGCCTTGTTGACGGCAAAATTCTTGAACGAGTTGGTCGCAAGATGCGAAATCAGTTTGAGAGCGTCCGGACCCTCGATGAACAGATTCACCATGTGGTGAGACTGGTCGTAGAGCACACAGGTCTCGCGCCAAGCGCGCTGCTCATCTCGCCAGTTCGTGAATTCGGGAGCGACCACCGGATAGACATAGGCGCCGATCTGCGAATTGCGCAGCATGCCGACCGTATCGCCGACGGCCTGAATCTTTTCTTCCAGGTTCTTGTAACTCATCTTGCTCGCTGCCTCCCGACCACCTAAAGCACTGACCGACTTATTCTTCGTTGCATAGATGGATGGCTCCCTTCAAGTCCCGAAATGTTGCGCGATGGGCAGTTGCCCGCTAAGCACCAGGACATGAATTCAATGGCCCGAACCACGCCGCCGTTCCGCGCCGACCAGGTCGGCAGCATCCTGCGTACCGCTTCGCTCAAAGAGGCGCGCGCCAAGCGCGAGCAAGGCGAGATCAACGCCGCGCAGCTCAATGCGGTGGAGGATCAGGAAATCCAGAAAATCATCAGGAAACAGGAAGACGTCGGTCTGGAAAGCATCACCGACGGCGAATTTCGCCGCTCCTGGTGGCATTTCGATTTTCTGGCGAAGCTCGACGGCGTGGAGCAATATGAGTCCGACCAAGGCATCCAGTTCCAGGGTGTCGTGACAAAAGCGCGCGGGCTCCGGGTCGTCGGCAAGCTCGACTTCACCCATCACCCTTTCATCGAGCACTTCAAGTTTCTGAAGGCGAATACCAAGAAGACCG
>JAYUHJ010000065.1:0-5702 GCA_043767065.1 Hyphomicrobiales bacterium
CGCGAACGACGGTTTCACCTACCGGATTTCGGATGGCAACGGTGGTTTCAGCACCGCAACCGTTGCGCTCACGATCACCGGCGTGAATGACGGACCGGATGCGAAGAACGATGCCGTGACGACCAACGAGAATACGGCGGTCAATGGCAATGTGCTGAATGACAACGGGAGCGGCGCGGATACCGACCCAGACAACGGCGGCCTCACGGTCAACCTGGTGAATGGTCAGGCCGCGAACGTCGGCACGCAGATCACGCTCGCGAGCGGCGCGCTGCTGACGGCGAATGCGAACGGGACATTCAACTACAACCCGAATGGCCTGTTCGAGGCGTTGAATGTCAGCCAGACGGCAAACGACAGCTTTACCTACCAGATTTCGGACGGCAACGGCGGGACGGATACGGCGACCGTGGCGCTCACGATCAACGGCGTGAACGATGCGCCGGATGCGCAGAACGATGCGGTGGTGACCGACGAAGACACGGCGGTCAACGGCAATGTACTGGTCAACAATGGCAACGGCGTCGACAGTGATGTCGACAACGCCACCTTGACGGTGACGCAGGTCAACGGCCAGGCCGCCAATGTGGGTGCGCAGATCGCGCTCGCGAGTGGTGCATTGCTGACGGTGAACGCGAACGGCACGTTCACCTACAACCCGAATGCGCAGTTCGAAGGATTGAATAACGGCCAGTCGGCGAACGACAGCTTTACCTACCAGATCTCGGACGGCAACGGCGGCACGGATACGGCAACCGTCAATCTGACGATTACCGGTGTCGACGATGTGCTGCCGACGCTCTTCCTCGGGGGTGCCCCGATCCGCCTTTCAACCGCCAACCTTACGGCCTGGCAGGAGGCCTGGAGCGATCCGGCTGTCACGATCCAACACACCAGCGATTTCGCGAACGCCAATCCGGCGTATCTGAACGTTGCCTTGCACGGGGCCGCACCGAGCACCCCGGCGGGCGGCGATATCTACGCGGGCGATCTCGGCGTGAGCGGTCGCGCCCTGGCGACTAGCCCGGTACAGACCGAAATCGACGGGACCGAAGCCTTGCGCTTCCAGTTGGTTGACGACGCAGTCGAGCTGCGTTTTGGCTTAAGTCGCTTCAAGACCAACGACGACGGTACCGGCTTCAACGAGAGCGGTCGGCTGCTGTTGCTGGACGCTGCCAACCAGGTGATCGACAACATCAGTTTCGTGGCGAATAGCACGAGCGGTACGCAGGAAGTGGTGGTCCAGGCGTCATCCGCGTTCAGTCAAGCGGTATTCATGGCAGGCGCGAACAATGCTTCCGAGTTCGTCTTCGGTGCTTATGCGAATACCGGTGGCGGCTTCGGCAGCGCGCCGTTCACCAGTGGCGGTGCGCTCCACGGCAGCGACTACCTGCTCGACTATGTCGAGTTCACGTTCGCGCCGGCGGTGCCCGACGCACTGGCCGCGAATGGTGAAAATTTGATGCAGGTACTCGGCGTCGGGGCCCAGTTGATGGATCTCAATCAGGCATAGGGATATAAGTTCACACAGCCCTTTTTGGCTTTGCAAAAAATGAAATCGGAGTAGTCAAAAATGAATAGCAGTACTTACGCGCTGATCCATCGCGGTCAGCGCTCCAGAAATCTTGGTCGTGTATTCGCGGCGGTGCTTGCCTTGTGTGGCGTGTCGCCGGTGTTCGCGATACCGGTGGATGTTTTTTCGCAAGGGCCGTCAAACAATGGGATCGGGTTCTCGAGTTCTCCAAGCCCGGCCAATGAGCAATCCGCTGACAATTTTCGACTTAACGCCAGTGAAACGATTACCGGTGTGCGTTGGTGGGGCGTCCAAAGTGTCGCTGGCCCACTTCCAGATCTTTTCGATCTGAGCTTTTTCGACGACGCGTCGGGAGTGCCCGCTGCGCTTCCGTTTGAAACGTTGTTAGGATTGGCCGCTTCGCGAACTGCGACGGCACTCACAGAGGCTGGAGGGCTCCCGGTTTTTGAATTTAACGTTGCGCTTCCTGTGCCGTTGCCGCTCCTCGCGCTCACCGACTATTACTTATCGATCTTCTACCCAAATGAAACCCCCGACGCGAACCAGGATATCCCGGATTTTTTCTGGCTCACCAGCGACTCGCAGGGCAGCAACTATTTCCGAACACTGCCGCTGCTTGACCCTGCCGACCCTACCGAAACCGGCGATGACTGGTTCCAAGATTCCATCAATAACCTCGCCTTTGCGCTCCAGGCGGAACGAGACCAGACGGTGCCCGAACCCGGCACCGCGCTGTTGCTGTCTCTGGGATTGGTCGGCATGAGTGCCTGCAAACGCGGGCGCCGCGCGGCGGCCTAGCGTCACGCCATTTCGCGCAGTATCCGCAAGGAGCTCGTTTTCATTCTGGTTGAGCGCCGGTTTCATTGCGCGGCCAATCTGACCACGCAACCCCGGCGCCGTCTTCCGCAATTTCGTGAGCGTGGCGGCTAGGTGCCGCGGCGGGTGGCGCCTCGTCTACAATAGGGACTCGCTCCGAGACGCCCCGTGATGCCTCACCCATGACTGAGTCGAGCACCCCCACCAATCCCTTGGTCGCGATTACCGTGATCGCGCGACGTTATCTCGTATTCGTCGGGGTTTTAAGCTTTTTTCTGAATCTCACCTTGCTGGCGCTTCCGATCTACATGCTGCAGTTGTACGACCGGGTGCTGACCTCGCGCAGTCAATCGACACTCGCGATGCTCAGCG
This sequence comes from Hyphomicrobiales bacterium, assembly GCA_043767065.1. Taxonomy (GTDB): domain Bacteria; phylum Pseudomonadota; class Alphaproteobacteria; order Rhizobiales; family Xanthobacteraceae; genus JAHFPN01. The sequence goes on from JAYUHJ010000065.1 coordinate 2,723, forward strand.
TCGCGGCGTTGTTTGTGCTGCTCGTGATGGGGCTGCTGGAATTAGTCCGCGCGCGGATTCTGGTCCGCATCGGCGAGTGGTTCGATCACAGTCTGCGGCGCTGGCTGGTGCATATCTCGATGGTCGAGGGGCGCGACAGCCAGGCGGTGCGCGATCTCGATGAATTCCGCACCTTCCTGAGCGGGCCGGGCTTGATGGCGCTGATGGATGCGCCGTGGACGCCGGTGTTTCTGTTCGCGATCTTCGTACTCCATCCGTGGCTAGGCGCCCTCGCCACCCTGGGCGGGGTGTTGCTCGCGGTGCTTGCGGTCGTCAATGAAGTCATGACCCGCGGGTTAATTGTTGAGTCCAACCGCCACGCGGCTGCCGCGCATCGCTTTTCGGAACTCGCGGCACGCAACGCCGAAGTCATCGCCGCGATGGCGATGTCGGCGCCTTTAATCAAACGCTGGGAAGTTGATCGCGCCGCCGCGATCACGCTGCAGACCGCAGGCAGCGATCGCGCGGGAACGTTCAGCGCGATTGCAAAGTTCGCACGGATGGGGTTGCAGATGGCCGTGCTGAGCGTCGGCGCGTGGCTCGCGATTCAGGATCGGCTGTCGCCGGGCGCGATGATCGCCGCGTCGATCATCATGTCGCGCGCGCTGTCGCCGATCGAAGTCGCGATCGGCGCATGGCGCAGCGTGGTCACTGCCCGCACGGCGTATCAACGCCTCAAACTCTTTCTTGACGATCATCCCGTCCCGGCAGCACGCATGTCGCTGCCGCCGCCGCGCGGGGCGCTGCAAGTCGAGCAAGTGACCGTATTGCTCCCGGGGCGCGAGGAGCCCGTCCTGAAGGGCGTGTCGTTCGCGCTCGCGAAGGGCGAAGTACTGGGGATCACCGGCCCGAGCGCCGCCGGCAAATCCACCCTCGCGCGCGTCATCCTCGGCATAGTGCGGCCACAAAAAGGGCAGGTAAGAATTGATGGTTTCGAACTTGATGCGTGGAATCGCGCGGAACTCGGCCGCGCCTCAGGGTATCTGCCGCAGGATGTTGAGTTGTTCGACGGGCGGGTCGATGAGAACATCGCGCGCTTCGAGGAGGTCGACGCGCCGGCGGTGGTTGCGGCCGCTAAGGTGACCGGCAGCTTCAAACTCATCGGGGCATTGCCCGAAGGCTTCAATACTCGTATTGGCATCGGCGGCGCGCATTTGTCCGGTGGGCAGCGGCAACGGATTGCACTCGCGCGCTCGGTCTACGGCAATCCCGCGCTCGTGGTGCTCGATGAACCGAGTTCGAACCTGGACGCCGAGGGTGATGCGGCGCTCATCCAGGCGATCGCGAAGCTCAAGCAGCAGGGGACGACGGTCGTCATCGTGACCCACCGGCCGAATATCCTCCTGCACGCCGACAAAGTGCTGGTGTTGCAGAACGGCGAAGCCACGCACTTTGGCCCAGCCGCGGAAGTGCTGCGTCAAATCACACGGCCGGTTGCACCCCTCACGATTGCGCCGGCTTCTTTAAACTCGCCAGGTGAGCCACATGTCAACCGATAACCGCGTCTGGATCGACCCTGGTTTCGCGCCGGACTTATCGGCGGCCCGTTTAGTGCTGCGTGGTACAACGCGCCGCTGGCTCGCGATCGGTACGTTGATTGTGCTCGGTGCGTTCGGCGGTGTTGGCGGGTGGGCCGCTTACGCGCCGCTCGCCAAGGCCGTGGTGGTCTCCGGTTTCGTAAAAGTCGATTCCAATCGCAAGCGGGTGCAGCACCTGCAAGGTGGCACGATTAAGGAAATTCGGGTGAAAGACGGCACCGCCGTGCGCATGGGCGATGTCCTTGTCGTGCTCGACCGGACGCAAGCCGAGGCGACCTATGAAATCGTGGCCTCCAATTACCGCGCGCAACTTGCGTTGCATGCGCGACTGGTCGCGGAGCGCGACCGCGCAGAGACCGTCGGGTTTCCGCCGGAACTCCTTGCCGAGAATGTCGGCAGCGAAGTGCAGGAACTCCTCGACAGCCAACGGCGTGTGTTCGAGGCACGCCGGAGTGGACTTGCCGGCAATATCGAGATCCTCGGGCAGCAGATCGGGCAGCTCAAGGAAAAGCAGGCTGGGATCACGGCGCAGAGAGTGGCGAAGCAGCGGCAACTGGATCTGCTGTCGGAGGAGCTCGCGGACGCGCAGAAACTGCTCGCGAAGGGCTTCATTCAAAAGCCGCACATTCTGGGCCTCGAACGTGAAGTTGCCCGTATGCGCGGACAATACGGCAATCTGGTCGCGGAAACCGCCGAGACCTCAGCGGCGATTTCGGAGAAGCAACAGCAGATCCTGCAGGTGAAGAACGAATTCGACAAAGACGTGGTGGACGAACTTCGCGATGTGCAGGCGAGCTTGATGGATCTCGCGGAACGTAACCAGGCAGCCCGTCATGTGCTGAACAATATCGAGATCATCGCACCTACCGATGGCGTGGTCGTGAATCTCGCGGTGTTCTCGGCACAACAGGTTGTCGCGCCGGGCGAAACCCTGCTTGAACTCGTCCCTCAGGACGATGAACTGATAATTGAGACTCGCGTCGAAACCAAGGACGTGGACAACATGGCGAATGGGCTCGCGGCAGATATTCGCTTTACGTCGATCGACAGCCGGAATGCGCCGGTGCTGCTTGGGAGGGTCAGTTATGTTTCTGCCGATGCCAGTATCGATGAACGGACGGCACTCAGTTTCTTTACGGTGCGGATAACCGTCGCGCTTGAAGAAATCGCGAAGCTCGGCGTTGATAAACTGCAACCGGGGATGCCGGTTGATGTCACCATCAAATTCGGCGAGCGAACGGTGTTTGAATATCTCGCGCGACCGTTGTCGGACGTGATCGCCCGGGCCTGGAAGGAGGAGTGACGGCTGGCCACAAACTCCAATAGTATCGGCGTATCCGGGTTATAGCGCATGACGACAATTCAGGCGACCACCGCAGCAACACCATGAGTGCACGTTTAGA
>JAYUHJ010000066.1:0-13595 GCA_043767065.1 Hyphomicrobiales bacterium
TCCCATCCAAGCATCGCGCGCTTTCTCGTCAAGCCCCAGTGATAGCCGGTGAGCGCGCCGTTGGCGCCGATCACGCGATGGCACGGCACCACGAACGAGACCGGATTTTTTCCGACCGCCGCGCCCACCGCGCGCGCCGCCTTGGGCCGGCCTATGGTCTGCGCCACTTTTCCATAGGTTGAGGTGCGGCCGAGCGGGATCGTGAGCAGCGTTTCCCACACCCGCACTTCGAAATCGGTGCCGATCAAGACGATGCGAAGCGGCTGATCCTCGCGCCACAGACCCGCCTCGAACACGCGCCGGGCATAGGGAAGCGTCTGCGCCTTGTTCTCGACCAGCCGTGCGTTCGGCCAGCGGCCGCGCATGTCGTCGAGCGCCGCCCGCTCGCTATGGTCGGCGAACGCGAGCCCACACAGGCCGCGCTCGGTCGAAAGCACCAGCGCGGTTCCGAACGGCGAGGGGTGAAAGCCATAGGAGATCGTCATGCCCGCGCCGCCGGTCTTCCATTCGCCCGGCGACATGGATTCATGCACGACGAATAGATCATGCAGCCGGCCGGGGCCGGAAAGGCCGAGCTCGAAGCTCGCTTCCAAGAGGCTTGGCGTTTCGCGCAACACCTTCCGCGCATGATCGAGCGTCACGGCCTGGAGGAATTCCTTGGGCGTCAGCCCGCACCAGCGGCGGAACAGTTCCGTCAGCGCGCGCGGGCTGCTGCCGACTGCGTGCGCGATCGCTTCAGCTTCGGGCTGGTGGCGGTAATGCTCCGAGACATAGGCGATCGCCTGCCGCACGGTCTCGTAATCCTCGGCGGCGGTCTTGAGCGGCGAAAAGTGCGGGGTGTCGGTGGCGAGCATGGTTTGCATGGACCGTAGAAATCAGATCGGTGCCGGCGGCGCCACCCGATTCCGCCTCAGCGCCGGGCTGTAGCGAGCGCCCTGGCGAGCGCGTTGGAAAGCTCTTCCTTGTGCAGGGGCGGCAGGAAGGCGCCGATGACGAGCGGCACACCCTTGGAGACCAGCGCCACCCGCGTCACCCCCGAAAGCTCGTCGCGCGAGGTCTCTAACCGCACCCAGCGCGGATTGAAGCGCTCCTCGCGCGCCCGGCCCCTGGCCGAGACCTGGCGCACCAAGAGCTGATTGGGCGTCACCCGGATTTCCTCAAAGGCCCGCGCGGCCCGGTAATTGGCCCGGAACGCGAGATAGACGAGCAGCACGTCGAGCCCGAGGAAGCCGAACACCGGCCAGGCGCCGATCAGAAGGAAGGCGATGCCGGCGGCGAAACTCGCACCCGCCAGCACGGCCATGAGCACGATAAAGCCCAGGCGCCCGAGCGAACGATAGGGCGCAAGCGTCGCTGAATAGAGCGTGGGCTCGTCTTGCTCGTTGCCTTCCTGCATGGCTCCTCACTATAGGGGAAGCATGGCGGGAAAAAAGCGGGCAGCTCCGGGCAAGCAGGAAAAGGCTGCCAAGGCCCGCGCCTCGCGTATCGGGCCTAAGCGGATCAAGCGTTGGAGTGCGGCCGAGGTGGCGGAGGCGTTTTCGCGCTTTGCCCGCGCCGAGCCTGAGCCCAAGGGCGAGCTTCAGCATCGAGACCCATACACGCTGCTCGTGGCAGTCGTGCTCTCGGCGCAAGCCACTGATGCGGGCGTGAACAAGGCAACGCCGGCGTTGTTCGCCGCCGCCAATACGCCGGCGAAGATGGTCGCGCTCGGCGAGGAGCGGGTGCGCGATTACGTAAAGACCATCGGGCTGTTTCGCGGCAAGGCGAAGAACATCATCGCGCTTTCAGAGCTATTGATCGCCGAACATGGCGGGGAAGTTCCGAATACGCGCGCGGCGCTCGAGGCGCTGCCCGGCGTCGGCCGCAAGACCGCCAACGTGGTGCTCAACATCGCCTTCGGCGAACCTACGATCGCCGTCGATACCCATCTGTTCCGGGTCGCCAATCGCACGGGCTTGGCGCCGGGCAAGAATCCTCTGGAGGTGGAGTTGGGGCTCGAACACGCGATCCCCGATCGCTTCAAGCGCCACGCGCATCATTGGCTGATCCTGCACGGGCGCTATGTGTGTAAGGCACGCAAGCCTGAGTGCATACGCTGCTTGATCAACGACCTCTGCCGCTGGCCTGAGAAGACGGACTAGCTCACGCGGCCCGCTCGGGCGGCAGCAGCTCTCGCGCGGGGGAGAGGCGCTTGTGCAAGCGCGTCATGAAAGCGGTCGCGAATACCGGCGTGATCAGGTTCAACACCGGCACTGCGACGACGCCGGCGATCATGAATCCGGCGATGAAAATCTGCACGGCATGCTGCCGCCGCAAGGCTCGCGCCTCCGCTACCGGCCGGTGGCGCATGGCGGCGAGCTCGAAATATTCCCGGCTTAAGAGATACGCGTTGGCGAAGAAGAAGATCGCGATGTTGATGCCCGGCACGAGCAACAGCAGCAGCGCCAGGAAATTGACCGCGAGCACGATTCCAAAGAATTTCACTGAGATAACAATGGATTGCACGAGCGGCAGCGGGCGGCCGGGCGGATCGGCTGGAAAATTCGTCCGCTCCACGTGCTCGGCGATGTCATCGACGAAGAACGCGGCGACCAGCGAGGTAATCGGCGGCACCAGAAAGATCGCGCCGGCGAAAATCCCAAGACCCGCGACGATCGCAAGCGCGGTCTCGAATATCCCCGGCAGCTGGAACAGGCTGGTGAGCAGCCCGTGCAAAATCGTGCCCAGCACCACGAGCAACAGGAGCGTGAGCCCGATCGCCTTGAACAGAATCCGCCGCAGCGGCGGCGAAAAGGTTTCGGCGAAAGCGGCAAATGCGTCGACGATCATCGCCGACGCTTAAGGTCCGCTCGCGAAAATGTCGAGAGCAGTTTCGGGGATTGCGTGCCGCTAGAGGGGCGCTGCGTTCTCGCGTTCAGATCTTGCGCGGGAGCCGGCGGCGGGAGTTCCGCGGCCGGCCGCCGCTAAAGGGCGGGGCGCTTCGGCGCGCTCCTCCTCGGGCGGTCGCGGCAGGTTGGCCCAACGCAGCTTGCGGTAGTTGAAGCCGGTCTCGATCGTGGGCTTGACGATCGCGAAATAGGGCGAAATGTCGAAGTCGCGCGGCATGTAGAGCGAATAGTGGCGGATATGCAGAACCTCGCGCCGCGTCTCCATGCTTTCGATCAATTCGATGCGCGGTAGGATCGGATAGCGCACCGATTCGAACGCCTGGGCGATCATGGTCGAGCAGATCGCTTTGGTCGGGACCCCCGAGCCGAGCGCGATCATGCGCCGGCGCCAGCGTTGCGGCACCGGCAGCGGCACCAGATAGCGGATGAGGTCGAGGATGTTCTTCACGTCGTATTCGTAGCCGAGCCGGTCGAGCATGTAGCGGCAGACCTTGCCACGGTCGCGCTCGGTCAGGCCGACTGGCCGGCAGATGCGGGTGTGGAAGATCGCGTATTTGGAAAGCGGCGCAGAGATTGTACCTTCGCCGAGCAGCACTTCGATCAGGACGTGTGGCTCGCCGGTCTCCGTCTGCTTGCTGATCACGTCCCCGACATAGAGCGCCGCATGCGACCAGGTCGACTGCGTCAGGTACTTGATCACGCCGGAGATGCGGCTGTTGCCCTCGACCAAAAGCACATCGCCGGGCATCAGCGTGCGCTCGAGCGCATGGATATCGCTCGGCGTATAGGGCTCGTAGCCCGGCGAGGGCTGTTCCAGGTAGCGGACGATCCGCTGCCCAACGAAGTCGAAGAAGCGCGCACCCATGCTTGGAAACGTCCCTGAGCCGGTGTGGCTCGTCCCCGTAAAAGTCCCGTGCGCTGCAGTTTATGCGGATCAAGTTTCCGCAAAGTTCACAGGCTCGTGCCGGCCACGCTATTGTCGCCGCAATTCGTGCTAGGTTGCTGGTCTAGAAGCGTTTTTTCAATGCGGCGGCAAGTCACAAGACGCGAGTTTCTGGCCGGAGCGGCAGCGCTCGCGGCAACGCCTGCGCTTGGCGCCTTGCCGGCCTCGGGCGAGGTCGAAATCGCCATCGTTGGCGCGGGTGCTGCCGGAATTTCGGCCGCTCGCCGCGTCGCCGCCGCCGGCCGCAGCTACGCGCTCCTGGAAGCGGCCGGCCGCATCGGGGGCCGAGTGAAGAGCGGCCCCGGAAAATTCGGCATCGTTCACGATCAGGGTGCGCACCGGCTCTATGGCGGCGGCAGGAATCCGCTGGTCGCGCTTGGGCGCGCGGAACGGCTCCGGCTGTACGATCCGCCGGCCGGCCGGCGCCTTTATGTCGATGGCCGCGAAGCGCGCGACAACGAGTACGACGACTTCACCGTGGCCCTGCGCCGTGCCAGCCGCGCCATCGTCGCCACCGGCGAAGCTGGGCGCGACGTTGCGGCCGCGCGCGTGATGCCCGATCTCGCCACTTGGCAGCAAAGCATTTCCTTCGTGCTGGGCCCGCTCACCTGCGCCAAGGATCTCGAAGACGTATCGACGGTCGATTTCGCCCGCGCCGATGAACGCAACGAGGAAGTCGCTTGCCGCGAAGGCCTCGGTGCCGTTCTCGCGGCGGCGGCCAAGCCGCTCTCAGTCGAGCTCAATACGCCGGTGCGCAATATCGACACCGGCGGGCGCGCGATCGTGCTCGAAACCGCGCGCGGCGCGCTGCGCGCACGCGCCGTGATCGTGACCGCTTCCACTAATGTGCTCGCCGCGCGCCGCATCGAATTCAGGCAAGGCCTGCCCAAGCGCGTCAGCGACGCGATCGAGCGGCTTTCGCTCGGCACCTATGACCGGATCGTGTTCGAGCTCCCTGGCAATCCGTTTGGCTTTCGCGCCGACGAGCGCATCGTGTTCAGAAGTGCGAACGAACGCACTGCCGCGCTGGTGGGCCGCGCCGGCGGCAGCGATCTCGCTTATGCGGATATCGCCGGACGTTTCGGGCGCGAGCTTGCCGCGGCCGGCGAGCCCGCCATGCTCGCGTTTCTCTCCGAGCTCATCGCCGCGCAATTCGGCTCCGAAGCGCCTGGAAAAATCGGCCGCGCGGAAGTGATCCGCTGGGGCGCGGAGCCTTTTGTAATGGGCGGCTTTTCGGCGGTGGCGCCCGGCGCGGCCGCGAGCCGCCGCGTTCTGATCGAGCCGGTCGATCGTCTGTTCTTCGCCGGCGAAGCCGCGCACGAGACCCAATGGGGCACGGTCGGCGGCGCCTGGGCCTCGGGGGAGCGGGCAGCCAATGCGGCGTTGCGGACGTTGACCGCGGCGCCGGCAGCGCGCGAGTCTGCCCCGGCGAAAAAGAAGAAGAAACGGAACTGAGCTAGGCCCGAAGCGTCGCACCCGTGCGCTTGATCACTTCCGCCACGATCTTGGCCGCGATGGCGTCGATCTCCGCGTCCGTCAGCGTTTTCTCGCGTGGCTGGATGGTGACCGCGATTGCGATCGACTTTTTGCCCTCGCCGATGCCCTTGCCTTCATAGAGGTCGAACAGCTCGACCGCCGAGATCAGCGCCCGGTCGGCGTTCTCCGCCGCGCGCACCACTTCCACGGCGAGCACCTTGCGGTCGACGATAAAGGCAAAGTCACGCGCGACCGGCTGGAACGGCGACAATTCAAGCTTGGGCTTGATCCGCGTCGGTCGCGCCTTGGGCTCGGGCAGGCGATCGAGGATCACTTCACAGATCGCAACCGGGCCCTCGATATCGAGCGCCGCGAGCGCGGCGGGATGCAGCTCGCCGAATATACCGAGCACGCTTTTCGGCCCGAGCTGGATCGTGCCCGAACGGCCGGGATGCAACCAGGCCGGCCCGCCGGGAACGATCTGCAGCTTGTCCACCGGGGCGCCTGCGGCGGCGAGCACGGCGAGCGCATCGCCCTTGGCGTCGAACGCGTCGGCCGGCCCGGACGAGCCGGACCAGTGCCGGCCGGAACCTTGTGCCTTGGCCGCGCCGCGGCGCACGACGCTCGCGGCAATCAGCTGATCCTCGGGCCGGTCGCCCATGAAAATCTGCCCGACCTCGAACAGCGCGACGTCGGGATAGCCGCGATCCGCGTTTTTCTGCGCGGCGAGCGCCAGCCCCGGGATCAGGCTCGGCCGCATGTCGGAAAGCTCGGCCGCGATCGGATTGGCCAGCGCCAGCTCCGGCTTGCCGCCGCCGAACAGCTCGGCCTGCGGCTTGGAAATGAAGGACCACGTAACGGCCTCGATCAGGCCGCGTGCGGCGAGCGCGCGCTTGGCGGACCGTATGCGCTTCTGAATCACGGTCATGACCGGCTTGCGCGCATCCGGCCCGCGGTCGAACGGTACCGTAGGCACTTGATCGACGCCGTGGATGCGCACAATTTCTTCGACCAGATCGGCCTTGCCCTCTACGTCGCTGCGCCAGGTCGGAACGGTCACTTTCAAGGTTTCGCCCGTGCCGGAAGCGGTGAAACCGAGTGCGGTGAGAATCCGCTTGCTCTCCATGGCTGGCACATCGAGGCCAGTGAGACGCCTGGTCTCCGAGAGCGGGAAGTCGATGACGTGCTTCTGATCCGGGATTTTCCCGGCCAACACGATCTCCGACGGCTCGCCGCCGCACATTTCCAGAATCAGCTTGGTCGCCATTTCCAGGCCCGGCACCGCGAAGGCCGGATCGACGCCGCGCTCGAAGCGCGCGCGCGCGTCCGAGTTGATCCCGAGCTTGCGGCCGGTCTCAGCAATATTGATCGGCTCCCACAGTGCCGATTCCACCAGCACATCGGTGGTCGCGTCCGAACAGCCGGTCGCCTCGCCGCCCATGATGCCGGAGAGGGATTCCACGCCCCTCTCGTCGGCGATCACGCAAATCGTCTCGTCGAGCTCATAAGTGCGCCCGTCGAGTGCGGTGAGCTTCTCGCCTTTCTTTGCGCGCCGCACCGTGAGATGGCCCTTGACCTTGGCGGCGTCGAACACATGCAGCGGCCGCGAGCGGTCATAGGTGAGCAGGTTCGTCACATCAACGAGCGCATTGATCGGCCGGAGCCCGATGGCGCGGAGCTTGTGCTGCGCCCAATCGGGCGAGGGCCGGTTCTTCACGCCGCGAATGAGCCGCAGCGCGAAAGCGGGACAGAGCGACGGCGTGGAGCCGAAATCGAGCTTCACCTGCACCGGGCAGGGGAGTTTTCCAGGCACCGGACTAGGCGCCTTGGTCTTGAAGGTGCCGAGGCCCGCGGCCGCCAGATCCCGCGCGATGCCGTCGATGCCGTAACAATCGGGCCGGCTGGTCGGGATCGCCACATCGAGCACCGGGTCGTCTAGGCCCATAAGCGCGGCGAACGGTTTGCCCAGCGGCGCGTCCGCCGGCAGCTCGATAATCCCTTGATGGTCCTCGGAGATTCCCATCTCGCGGCCCGAGACCAGCATGCCGCGGCTCTCGACCCCGCGCACCGCGGCGATCTTCAGCTCCATGCCGTTGCCGGGAATATGCGCGCCCGGCCGCGCGAACACCGCCATCATGCCCGCGCGCGCGTTGGGCGCGCCGCACACGACCTGCACCGGCGCGCCTTCGCCGGTCTCCACCATGCAGACCTTGAGCTTGTCGGCGTTCGGATGCTTTTCGGCCGACAAGACACGCGCGACCGTGAACGGCGCCAACGTCTTGGCGCGGTCCTCGATTTTCTCGACCTCGAGCCCGATCATGGTGAGCTTCTCGGCGACCGCTTCCAGCGAAGCGTTCGTATCGAGATGCATCTTGAGCCAGGAGAGGGTGAACTTCATAGCGCGAGCTCAGGGTCCGGACCAGTTCGCGGTCCGTTATCCCAGCGGCCTCCACACCAACATCACGGGCAAGCTCACGACGACGCCGAACGTGAAGATGATCGAAGCGCGATGACAGAGGCGGAACAATTCCTGCCGGATGATCAGCTCGCGCTCGGCGCTCTTGCGCACCGCCGCGGCGTCGGCGGCACTATCCAGCGAGCTGAACACGGAGAGGCAGCGTAGGCAGCCGATGGCGATCAGGAGAAAGATCGAAATCTGGACGATGACGACCCCTTCCTCCCACGGATGTTGCGAGACGATCGGCGCGCAGATGCCCAGCCCCGCGATCATCATCGCGCAATAGGTCAGCAGCGCCGTCGCCTTGGCGTCGATCCGGTGGAACAGCTCGTTGATATGCGGCGGTGTCGCCGTTTCGCGAAGCTGCAGCGTCTTTGAATAGGTATCGACCGCCTTCTTCTCCAATTTTCGGGTGAGGGCGAAGTACAGCGCCTGGTCGATTTTTTGTCTCATGGCGTCCTCATCGGCGGCTTCACGCGCTCAACCCGCCGGCCAGCGTCGGGAAATCGAGCGGGCGGAAGCCATAGTGTTTGAGCCAGCGCACGTCGGCCTCGAAGAAGGCGCGCAGATCCGGCATGCCGTATTTCAGCATCGCGATGCGGTCGATCCCCATGCCCCAGGCAAAGCCCTGATAGACGTCGGGATCGAGCCCGCAGCTCTTCAAGACATTCGGGTGCACCATCCCGCAGCCGAGGATTTCCAGCCAGTCGTTGCCTTCGCCGAAGCGGATTTCACCGCGGCTGCGGTCGCACTGGATATCCACCTCGAGCGAGGGCTCGGTGAAGGGGAAGAACGAAGGCCGGAAGCGCATGTTCACGCTCGGCACCTCGAAGAACGCCTTGCAGAACTCCTCGAGAATCCATTTCAGGTGGCCCATGTGCGAGCCTTTGTCGATCACCAGCCCCTCGACCTGATGGAACATGGGCGTGTGGGTCTGGTCGGAGTCGCAACGATACGTGCGGCCCGGAATGATGACTTTGATCGGCGGCTTCTGCGTCTGCATGGTCCGAATCTGAACCGGTGAGGTGTGCGTGCGCAGCAGCATGCGCTCGCCGTTGGGCTTGGGCGCGAAGAAGAAAGTGTCATGCATTTCGCGCGCCGGATGCTCGGGCGGAAAATTGAGCGCGGTAAAATTATAAAAATCCGTCTCGATGTCCGGGCCTTCTGCGATCGAAAAGCCCATGTCGGCAAAAATCGCAGTCAGCTCCTCGATCACCTGGCTGATCGGATGAATGCGTCCCGCGAGCGCCGGCGTCTCGCGCACCGGCAGCGTCACATCGACGGTGTCGCTCTCCAGCTGCTCGGAGATGTCCGCCAGCTTGAATGCCGCGCGCCGTTTGGCGATCGCGTCGCTCACCCGGTCGCGCAAGCCATTGATAAGCGGGCCCTGAATCTTGCGCTCCTCGGGCGTAATGGTGCCGAGCGACTTCAGGAGCTCCGAGATCGAGCCCTTCTTGCCGAGTGCTGCGACGCGCACGGCCTCGAGCGCGGCGTCGTCCGTGGCGGCGGCGACGGCGGCGAGCAGTTCGGCTTCGAGCTTGGCGATATCGGCCATGCGACTCTCTTGATTCGCTACCTATACCCGAACGGAAGCCGCGCGGCGCTCCTTGGCGCCTCGCGGTTCTCTAGCCTCGGCAGGGGATGCTTCAGGCGAGCGCGGCGCGGGCCTTGTCCACCAGCGCCTTGAAGGTGTCCGGCTCCCGCACCGCGAGATCGGCCAGCACCTTGCGATCGACCCCGACCCCGGCTTTGCCGAGGCCGTCGATAAATCGGCCGTAGGTCAGGCCCTGTTCGCGGGTCGCTGCGTTGATGCGCTGGATCCACAGCGCGCGGAAGGTGCGCTTGCGGTTCTTGCGGTCCCGATAGGCGTATTGCTTGGCCTTCTCCACCGCCTGTTTGGCGATGCGGATCGTATTCTTGCGCCGGCCGTAGAAGCCCTTGGCGGCCTTGAAGACTTTCTTGTGCTTGGCGTGGGACGTCACGCCGCGTTTGACGCGGGCCATGGCTCAATCTCCTCGATATCCGATGAGCCCCAGCTAGACGCCGTAGGGCAGAAAACGTTTCACGATCCGCGCGTCTTGCGGCGTGCGGATAACGGTACCGCGTCGTTGGCGGATCTGCTTCTTGGTGCGCTTGATCATGCCATGGCGCTTGCCGGCTTGGCCGGATCGCACCTTGCCGCGCGCGGTGAGCCTGAAACGCTTCTTCGCGCCGGATTTGGTCTTCATCTTGGGCATTTGGCTCCGTCTCCTGGAAGGCAAGCAGGCAGGCCCGCAGCCTTCCCAATGTGCTCTCGAATGAGCTGGTTTGAGCGTTCGAAGCCGCCACGGCAGCCCTTATGGCCGGGCGGCTCGAAGGCCGCTTCGATACAAGACGTGCTTCGGATTGGCAAGCGAAGGGCGCGAGCGCCTTAGCCGCGCGCCTCGCGGTGGCGGTCCGCCCACCAGGCCCAGAGCGGCATCAGCCAAGCAACAAGGCCCATGATGGCGAGCGTCTGCACGCTGGGCGGCGGCGGGCCAAGGATCACCGAGGCATAGAGGACGAGCAGGAACACGATGAGCGCCCAGAACGCCCAGGTTCCGATGCGGTCCTTGGCCCGCGTGGCGCGGAGATAAAGAACGAGACCGGCGAGGAACATCGCAAGCTCAAGCGCAATCGTCGTCAGCATGAAATTCCACAGGCCGAGTCCTACCTTGAAGCGGTCGGGAAACAGCGGCAGGTCCGGCCGGTGCACGATGAAATCGAGCACCCAGTGCGAGAGCACAACGAGACCAACGATGATCGCCGCGCGCCGGTCGCGCTTGAGCGCGAAATAGACCGCGCCGAAGCCGATCGCCCACAGCACGACGAACAAGAGGCTATGCGTGTAGGGGTAATAGACAAAGCTCAAGGGCGTAAACAGCGTGTCGCCGGGCGCGATGCGCACGATCTCGACCCGCAACAGGAGCAAGATCGGCCACACGAGGTCGATCCACATGGTGGCGAGGAAGAGCGTTCCCAGACTCGTGCGCGGCGCCGCCGCCTTGGCGGCGAAGGCTACCGCGTGATGCCCGATGAAAATGCCGCGCGCTTTCCGCCGCTCAACGCGGCGCGAGGATCATCACGATCTGCCGGCCTTCGGACATCGGCGACAGCTCGACCTTTGCGATGGTCGCGGTGTCTTCCTTCACGCGGTCCAACAGCTTGTAGCCGAGATCCTGGTGCGCCATCTCGCGGCCGCGGAAGCGGAGCGTCACCTTCACCTTGTCGCCTTCCTCGAAGAAGCGGCGCATCGAGCGCATCTTCACGTCGTAATCGTGCGTGTCGATGCCGGGGCGAAGCTTGATTTCCTTGACCTCAACCGTCTTCTGCTTCTTGCGCGCCTCGGCGGCTTTCTTCTGCGCCTGATATTTGTATTTGCCGTAATCGAGGATCTTGCAGATCGGCGGCGTGGTGTTGGGGGAGATTTCGACGAGGTCCAGCCCTGCCGCTTGAGCGAGCGCGATGGCCTCTTGGGTGGGAGTGATGCCGCGGTTGGCTCCGGTATCATCGATGAGCTGAACGTCGCGGCTGCGGATTTCCTGGTTGATGCGCGGCCCGTCCTTCTGGGCCGGCATAGGGGCTCTCATGGGGCGGCGAATGGCGATCGTCTCCTGTGCAGTTGCCGTATCGCTTCCCGCTGGCTCGGCGCGAAGCAAGGGCAGGATTGAGACAAACCGGGGCGAAGTCAACGGGCGGCTTGCCCGCCTGTGCTTGGCGTAATACGGGGTCGCGGCAACAACATGATCAACGAGACCTTGCACCGATTGAGCGTGGGCACCGGCGACGCGTTGCGGCCGGTCGCCGTGCGCGTGCGCGAGGGCGCGGCACCCGGCCTGTTCTGGCTCGGCGGCTTCAAGTCCGACATGGGCGGCACCAAGGCCGAGGCGCTCGCCGCGCACGCGCAGAACACCGGCCGCGCCATCGTGCGCTTCGACTATTCCGGCCACGGCGAATCCGGCGGCCGCTTCGAGGACGGCACCGTGTCGCGCTGGCTCGAGGAAGCGCGCGCAGTGTTCGAGACCTTCACCGCCGGACCGCAAATTCTGATCGGCTCCTCGATGGGCGGCTGGATCGCGTTGCTGCTCGCGCGCGAGTTCGCGCAGCGCCCGGCCGCGCACGGCCGCATCGCGGGACTTGTTCTGATTGCGCCGGCAGCGGATTTCACCGAGGCGCTCATGTGGCCGTCGCTGCCGGAAGAAGTGAAGCGCGAGATCGAGGAAAAGGGCGTCTGGATGCGGCCTTCGGCCTATGGCGACGGTCCTTATCCCATTACGCGCGCGCTGATCGAGGACGGCAGGAAGCATCTGCTCTTGAAGGCGCCGTTCGAGACCGGCTGTCCCGTGCGAATTCTCCAGGGCTCGCTCGATCCCGACGTGCCCTGGCGGCACGCCATGAAGCTCGTCGCCTGCCTGCCGAAGGACGACGTGGCGATGACGCTGATCAAGGACGGCGACCACCGCCTGTCGCGGCCCGAGGACATCGAGCGGCTGTTGCGGATCGTGGACGAACTCAGTGCAACTCCTACCTCCCCCTGAAAGGGGGAGGTCGGCGACTCCGGCGAAAGCCGGAGGCGCCGGGTGGGGGTCAATTTCCTGCTGCGATGACCCCCTCCCTAACCCTCCCCCTTTGCAGGGGGAGGGAATGAGTTCAGCTAACCGCGTTCCATTCCTCGATCACGCTGGTGTCGCTTTCGCAGGGTCTTCGGGCGGCCGCGGCCTTTACGAAGGCATCGCGTGCCACAAGCCGCGACAGCGCCCAGACCGCGGCGCCGCGCACCAGCGGCGAGGGATCGTCCAACAGCCGTTCGGCTTCGTCGGCGAGTGCCGCTTCCCCCGAGTTTCCGATCGCGATCAAGACATTGCGCACGAAGCGCTCGCGGCCGGTGCGCTTGATCGGGCTTTTGGTGAAGCGCTTGCGGAATGCCGTGTCGTCGAGGCTGGAAAGCTCGGCTAGCGTCGGCACCCGGTTCTCCGCGCGCGCGGCAAGCTTCGCCTCGCGCCCAACTTGCGCGAACTTGTTCCACGGGCAGACCGCCAGGCAATCGTCACAGCCATAGATGCGGTTGCCGATTTTCTCCCGGAACTCACGCGGGATCGGGCCCTTGTGCTCGATGGTGAGATACGAAATGCAGCGCCGCGCATCGAGCTGGTAGGGCGCCGGGAACGCCTCGGTCGGGCAGATGTCGAGGCACGCGCGGCAGGTGCCGCAATGGTCGGGCTCTGGCGCATCGAGCGGCAGTTCCAGCGTCGTGAACAGCGCGCCGAGAAAAAGCCAGGAGCCGAACTCGCGCGACACCACGTTGGTATGCTTGCCCTGCCAGCCGAGCCCGGCGGCTTCGGCTAGCGGCTTCTCCATCACAGGCGCGGTATCGACGAAGACTTTGAGCTCGCCGCCGGCCTCGGCCGCGAGCCATTGCGCGATGCGCTTGAGCTTGCCCTTGATCAGGTCGTGATAGTCGTCGGCTTGCGCATAGACCGAGATCGCGCCACGCTCGCGCCGCTCCAGGATCGCCAACGGATTCTCGTTCGGCGCATAATTGAGTCCGAACACCGCAACACTCTTTACCTCCGGCCACAGCGCCGATGGACTCGCGCGCCGCTCGCGCGTGGATTCCATCCAGTCCATGTCACCATGCGCGCCGGCCTCGAGCCAATCGTGCAGCCGCGGCGCGGCTTTGACGATGGCATCGGGTCGGGTCACGCCGAAGGCATCGAAGCCCTCGGCGTTCGCCCGCTCACTGAGCGCTTTTTTGATCGCGTGCGGGTCTAGAAGTCGAGGTCGGCGTAGCTTGCCGAGGGCGCCAGCCCCG
>JAYUHJ010000067.1:0-5697 GCA_043767065.1 Hyphomicrobiales bacterium
CGGCTTGCGATGGCGCGGGCTTCGCCCTCGCACCTCAGGGTGACGGCAGGTACCGTTGCCGCTGCGTTCTCACACCGCCGGGCCGCCCGGCGGCGTCTCGGCTTCGCGCTCGCGCGTGCGGTCGAGGCCGAGCTGCCGCTCGCGCCAGATGACGAACAGACCCGCCGCGATCACGATCACGGCGCCCATGAGCACGATCGGCTGCGGCACCTCGCCGAAGGCGAAATAGCCGATCGCCACCGCCCAGATCATCGTCGTGTAGGCGAACGGCGCGACGGTCGAGGCCGGCGCGTGGCGATAGCTGTCGGTCAAGAGAATCTGCCCGATGCCGCCGAGCACGCCAATCCCGATCAGCGCCCAGCCATCGCTGAGCGAAGGCATGACCCAGCCTTGCGGTAGCGTCGCAAGCCCGGCGAGCGAGGAGATCACCGCAAACGAGAAAACGATCGAAGCCGTGGACTCGGTCATGGCGAGCCGGCGCACCTGGGTCATCGCCGCGGCAACGAGGAAAGCGCCGATGAACATATAGAGCGCGCCATAGGCGCTCGCGCTGTCGCGCGGGCTCGCGCCCAGATGCGGCGAAATCATGATCAGCACGCCGATCAGGCCCACGACCACGGCGCTCCAGCGCCAGATGCGTACGATTTCCTTCAGGAAGATCGCGGCCAGCACGACGCTGAGCAACGGCGTGGCAAACGTGATGGCGGTGGCGTCCGCGAGCGGGATCAGCGCCAGCCCCGCGAACATGAAGAACATCGAGGCGACGCCAGTGACCGCACGCCAGATGTGCGACCACGGCTGCTTCATCCGGACCGCCGATGCGAGCTCGCGGCGCCACACCAGCATTGCGAAAAGTGGAATGAACGCGAGGAAGCTCCGCGCGAAAATCACCTCGCCGAGCGGAATCCGGTCGCTGAGGTAGCGGATCAGCGCTCCCATCAGCGTGAATAGGAAGGTCGCTGCGATCTGCAGCGCAATGCCGAGAAACACGCTCTCGTCGCCGCGGCGGCGGCCGGCCTTGCTGCGTGCGGAACGGCGCTCCGCGCTCACCTGTCGTTGCGCCCTTCCGTTCCTTACGTCTTGCCGCCGGCGGCCTGGATCGCCTGCCAGATCTTGAGCGGTATCGCGGGCATGTCGAGGGTCTTGATGCCGTAGCCGCGATAGAGCGCATCGACCACCGCGTTCATCGCCGCCGGCGTCGCGCCGATCGAGCCGGCCTCGCCCGCGCCCTTCACGCCCATGGGATTGGTGGTGCAGCGCACGTTCCGCGTCTCGAACTCGATCGAGGGCATGTCGTCCGCATGCGGCATGGAGTAGTCCATGAAGCTCGCGGTCAGGAGCTGGCCGGATTCGTCATAGACCGCCTGCTCGGTCAGCGCCTGCCCGAGCGCCTGCGCGATGCCGCCGTGCACCTGGCCTTCGAGCAGGAGCGGATTGAGGCTCACGCCGAAATCGTCGACCACGACGTAGCGCTCGATCTTCGTGATGCCGGTCTCCGGGTCGATCTCCAGCTCGCAGACATGGGTGCCGTTCGGATAGGTCGGGACGGCGATGATGAAATTATCCTCCTTGCCGACCAGCAGGTCCGGCTTGGCCTGGCCGAGCTCGGCGACCCGCACGAACGAAATGCCGCGGTCGGTGCCGGCAACCGTCACCTTGCCGTCGGCCAGCACTAGGTCGTCGATCGAGGCTTCGAGCTCCTCGCCGGCGAGCTTCTTCATGTTGGTTACGAGCTTGGCGGTCGCCATCTGCATCACCGGGCCGCCGGTCGGCATGGAGCGCGAGCCGAAGGTGCCGCCGCCGCCGTTGATGATGTCGGTGTCGCCCTGCACGATGTTGATCTTCTCGAGCGGCAGATGGACCTGGTCGGACACGATCTGGGCGTAGGTGGTGCGGTGCCCCTGCCCGTTGCTCTGCGTGCCGATCAGCACCGTGATGGTGCCATCCTTCTCGAGCCGCGAGACGCAGTTCTCCGGCGAAGTCTGGCCGCAGGCCTCGATATAGGTCGCGAGCCCGATGCCGCGCAGCTTGCCGTTCCTTTTTGAGGCCGCCAGCCGCTTCTCGAAGCCCTTCCAGTCGGCGTTCTTCTGCGCCTGCGTCATATGACCGGCGAAATCGCCGCTGTCGTAAACTTTCCCGCCTTGAGTGCTGTAGGGCATTTCGGCGGGCGTGATGAAGTTCTTGCGCCGAAGCTCGTCGGGCGCCATGCCGATCTCACGCGCGATCGTGTCGACCAGTCGCTCGATGGTATAGGCCGCCTCCGGCCGCCCGGCGCCACGATAGGCGTCGGTCGGTGCGATATGCGCATAGATGCCGCGCACGCGCGCGAACAGCGCGGGGATCCGGTACACGCCGGTCAACATACCGGCGCCGCCATAGGGCACATACGGCGCGACGAAACCGAGATACGCGCCCATGCTGGCAAGCATATCGACGCGCATGCCGAGGAAGCGGCCGTCCTTGTCGATCGCCATTTCCGCGACCGTGTAATTGTCGCGGCCGTGGGCGTCGGCGATGAAATGTTCGCTGCGTTCGCCGATCCAGGCGACCGTCTTGCCGAGGCGCTTGGCGGCCGTCGCGCAGAGTCCGTATTCGCGATACGGCCCGCCCTTGATGCCGAAACCGCCGCCGACATCCTTGGTCTTCACGTGCAGTTGCGGATCGGGAACGCCGAGCATGGCGGCGACGGTGTGGCGCATCAAGTGCGCGCCCTGGCTCGAGACCGTGATCTGGTAGCGGTCCGCTGTCTTGTCGTACGAAGCGACGACGCCGCGCGTCTCCATGTAGTTGCAGATCACCCGCTGGTTGATGTGCGGCAGCTTGACGATCTTGTGCGCATGCGCGAACGCCTGCTCGGTCTTGGCCTTGTCGCCGATATCGACGAGGAAGCTCAGATTGCCCTTGCGCTCAGGCCACACCTGCGGCGCGCCCGGCGCGGCCGCGGCGCGCAGATCCACGGCCGCCGGCAGCGGCTCCCAGTCGACCGCGACCGCCTCGGCCGCGTCCTTGGCCTGCTCGACCGTGTCGGCGACGACAAAAGCGACGGCGTCGCCCACATGGCGCACTGTATCGGCCGCCAGCACCGGATAGGGCGGCACATGGAGATGCGCCTCGTCCGAAGGCTTCATCAGGTGCGCGCCGAGGCACATGATCGGCTTGAGGTCCGTGATGTCGGGCGCGGTCAGGATCAGCCGCACGCCCGGCATGGCGCGCGCCTTGGAAATGTCTGTGATCTTGAAGCGCGCGTGCGCGTGCGGCGAGCGCACCAGCACGGCCCGCAGCGCACCGGCGGGAATCTCGTCCGCCACGAACTTGCCCTTGCCGGTGACGAGAACCGGATCTTCGAGCCTGGTCACCGCCTGGCCGATACCGAATTTCGGAACGTTCATGGACCCCTCCGCAGACAAGGGCTGTTCTTAGCACAGCCGCGGCGGAGGATCACTCTGCAGGCGCGCGCGAGGACCGGTGTGTGGACCGCCAGGCGAGATCGCCGAGCCTGCGGGTGACCACGTAGAACACCGGCGTGAAGATGAGGCCGAAGAACGTGACCCCGATCATGCCGAAGAATACCGCAGTACCCAGCGCCTGCCGCAGCTCGGCCCCGGCGCCCGTCGCCCACACCAGTGGGACGACGCCCAGAATGAAGGCAAGCGAGGTCATCAGGATGGGACGCAAACGCAGGCGGGCCGCCTCGGTCGCCGCCGAGAGCGTGTCGCGCCCGCGGTCCTCGAGCTGCTTGGCAAACTCGACCATCAGAATCGCGTTCTTGGCCGCGAGCGCGATCAGCACGATGAAGCCGACTTGCGTCAGAATATTGTTGTCCTGCCCGCGCAGGATCACCCCCGATATGGCGGCGACCAAACACATCGGCACAATCAGGATCACCGCGAGCGGCAGCGTGAGGCTTTCGAACTGGGCCGCCAGCAACAGGAACACGAACACCACCGCGAGCGTGAAGGCGAAGATCGCCGTGTTGCCGGCGCGCAACTGCTGGAAAGCAAGCCCGGTCCACTCGTAGCTGTAACCCTCCGGCAATACCTGCGCCGCGAGCTTCTCCATGATCTCGATCGCCTGGCCTTGCGAGAAATTCGCCGCCGCCGCGCCAGAAAGCTCAGCTGCCGGGTAAAGATTGTAGCGCGGCACCCGGTACGGCCCCGAAACGTCGCTCACCGTCGTGAAGGAGCCGAGCGGCACCGTATCGCCACGGGCGTTGCGCACCCGCAGCTTCATCACGTCGCTGGCATTCTGCCGGAAGCGGTCCTCGGCCTGGGCGGTGACGCGGAAGGTGCGGCCGAACAGGTTGAAGTCATTGACGTAGGACGAGCCGATATAGACCGAGAGCGCCGAAAACACGTCGGACATGTTGACGCCGAGCAGCTGCGCCTTGGTGCGGTCGATGTCGAGATAGATTTGCGGCGTGGAGGTCTCGAACAGCGAGAACACCTGGGAGAGGCCCGGCGTGCGCGCCGCCGCGCCCATCATGGCGTAGACCACGCCCTGCAATGCGTCCGGCCCGCGCCCGGCGCGGTCCTCGATCATCATCTGGAAGCCGCCGGCGTTGCCGACGCCCTGCACCGGCGGCGGCTGCACCACGATGACGAAAGCTTCCTGGATCGCGGCAAGCCGCTGAAACAGCGCCCCCTGGATCGCGCCGACCGATTTGCGCGGATCCTTGACCCGCTCCTCGAACGATTCGAGCACGGCGAAGAAGGCGCCCGAATTCGGCGCTACGGTAAAGGTAGCGCCGGAGAAGCCCACGATATTGACGCCGTGCACCACGCCCGGCGTGGCGAGCGAGATCTCGGCGACGCGGCGCATAACCGCGTCGGTGCGCGCCAGCGAAGCGCCCGACGGCAATTGCACCGCGACGATCAGAAAGCCGCGGTCGATCGACGGGATGAAGCCTTGCGGCGTGCGACGGAATTCGTTGAGCCCGAACACCACCACCCCGGCATAGGCCACCAGCATGATCACGACGATGCGGACGGCCTTGCTGGAAAGAAAGTGATAGCCCTTGGCGAAGCGGTCGAAGCCGAAATTGAAGGCGCGGAAGAAGCTGCGGATCGGCACTTCCCACGGCCGCGGCTTGGCCTCGCTTTTCGGCCGCAGCAACAGCGCGCACATCGCCGGCGAAAGCGTCAGCGAGATCAGAAGCGAAATCCACGCGGTGCCCGCGATGGTGAGCGCGAATTGCCGGTAGAACTGCCCGGAAATTCCGGTGATGAAGGCCGAGGGAATGAACACCGCCGAAAGCACCAGCGTGATCGCCACCAGCGCCGCGCCGACCTCGTCCATGGTCTTGTAGGCGGCGTCGCGCGGGCTCAAGCCCGCCTCGATGTTGCGCTCGACGTTTTCCACCACCACGATCGCATCGTCGACCACGATGCCGATCGCGAGCACCAACCCGAACAGCGTGAGATTATTGATCGTGAACCCGAACATCCCCATCAGGAAGAAGGCGCCGATCAGCGAGATCGGGATCGCCAGGAGCGGGATGACGGCGGCGCGCCAGGTCTGCAGGAACAGAACGATCACCAGCACCACCAGCAGGATCGCCTCGAAGATCGTATCGCGTACCGCGTCCACCGACTGGGCGATGAACCGGGTCGGGTCGTAGATGATTTCGTATTTGATCCCGGCCGGGAAACCTTTGGACAGATCCGCCATGGCTTTGCGGATGCCGTCGGCGGTCGTGAG
>JAYUHJ010000068.1:0-2402 GCA_043767065.1 Hyphomicrobiales bacterium
GTTGGTGACGTCGCCGTTCGGCACCGTGCCGGTGGGGGTTGGCCACCACACACACCTGCGTGGGGTTGGTCGGCTGCGTCTTCACCGTCACCGAGTAGCCCGAGCCGCTCAGCGCACTGACGGACCACGAAGCCCCCGCCGCGGGCAGATCGGTTCCGAGGTTGTTCTGCAGCACCAGACCCGAGCCGACGAGGCCGGTGATGGTGAGCCGGCGGGATTGTGACGACGGCGGATGGGGCGGCGTTGCGCTACGGGAAGTTCGCCGAGGCGTATCGCAACCCGCATTTTTTCGCTTGGGGGACGCCGGGGGCGTTGGTGGCAGGTGAGGATGGAGCTGACTTGGGCAATGGAGCCGATGAGGAATCAGCTCAATCCTAAATATCGCAAAAACGCGTCCAGCCACCCAAATTGGTCCGGGAATTTTGTTGTGAGGACAGCACCTAAAGTATGGAATCCGCCCGCAATTCCTATGCCGACAACACCAAACGCGCCGGCGACTCTCAATCTGAAAAATGATTTAACTTTTTTAATGACCCACTCCCCGAGCGCTTCATCGCTGCTCGATATTTTTCGATCGATATGGTTGCGCGCATCCCCAAGCGCCTTTTGGACCGCCAGCTTCGTTGGCCGAATTGCTGAAAAAAGCCCCTTGAAAAAATTATGGCTCCCCGATGGGTAATTGGCGGCGACCATGTAATTGCTCACCCCTCTGCGTCGGTTTGACTCATGCTTCAGGCGTTGAACTCTGACTGACGGGCTGATTCAAGCTCGGGATGGCGCCCGAGACACGCGATTCGCTCGACAAGGACAGCTTGCAGCCGCTGGTGCTGAAGCTGCTGGCGCAGAACCAGGCGCTGCTCGCACGGATCGATGCGCTGTTGGAGCAGAACAAGACGCTGCTCGCGCGCATCGCGGAACTCGAAGCCCGCGTCGGCCAGCCGCCGAAAACACCGACGAACTCCTCGCTGCCGCCATCGCGCGGGCAGAAGGCCAACTGCTCCGAGGCGTCGACCGGCAAGAAGGGCCGCAAGGGCCGGCCGGGCGTCGCCCGCGCGCTCTGCCCCGATCCCGACGCGACGCGCGACATCTACGCCGAGACATGCTCCTGCGGCGCTGCGCTGTCGGCAGTCGACCAGCCGCACGTGCATGCCTACGACCACATCGATCTGCCGCCGATCAAGCCCGTGACGACGCGGATCCATCTGCACAAAGGCAATTGTCCGCGTTGCAAGAAACGCGTCGTCGCAAAACCGCCGGCCGACATGGCGCCCGGCAGTCCGTTCGGCCCCGGCATCGTGGCGGTCGTGACCTATCTGCACGGCTGCCAGATGGTCAGCTACAGCCGCATGACCGAGGTGCTCGACGGCCTGTTCGGGCTGAAGCTCTCCGAAGGTGCCATTGCCAATATGCTGGCGCGGGCTGAAAAGCCGTTCGCCGTGCAGGCCGCCGAGATCGCCGAGACCGTGCGCCAAAGTCCAGTCATCGCCAGCGACGAGACCTCGGCGCGCGTCTGCGGAAAAACCCACTGGCAGTGGACGTTTGTCGCGCCATCGGCGGTGTATCACACGATTGCGCCGACGCGCGGCAAGGTGGTTCCGACCGAGTTCCTCGGCGGAGCGCGGCCCAAGGTGTGGCTGTCGGATCGCCTTGCGGCACAGGGCCGTCACGCTGAGGCGCATCAGTATTGCCTCGCCCATCTCATCCGCGATGCGCAGTACGCCATCGATGCCGGCGACACCGTGTTCGCGCCCGGCTTCAAGCGCTTTCTGCAGAAAGCCTGCGCCATCGGTCGGCGGCGTCCCAACCTCGCGGATGCCACGATCAAGACGTATGCGCGCGATTTGAGCCGTGAACTCGACCGCCTGTTCGACCTCGACCCGAAGCAGAAGGACGGCAGCCATCTGAGGGCCAGCATGGCCGTCGACGCGCGCGACAAACTGCTCGTGTTCCTGACCCGCCGCGATGTCGAGCCGACCAACAACGTCAGTGAGCGGGCACTACGCCCATCGGTGATCTTCCGCAAAGTGACCAACGGCTTCCGCTCGGGATGGGGGGCGAAAGTCTACGCCGACCTCTGCTCCATTGTCGCGACCGGCCGAACCAACGGCCGGAGCCCACTCTCAGCCATCCGCGCCGCTCTGGCCGCGCCCGAGGTCGCCCCCGCCTGATCAGCGGCGGCGAGGGGTGAGCAATTACACCATCCTCGCTTTTCGCTATGTGCCAATCGCGATGATCGCAGCGCTCGGCTTCGGCCTTGCGCGTCTTATTCGCGGCCCGGTGGATCGCTGGAAATAAGCCAAATGGAGCAACTCGGGAGATGCAGTAGAGTCGAGGAGAGGCGCGGTGGCTTGGGGTCTACTGAGACCATCACTCCGTTTCCTCTCCCCGCTCATCGAACCGGA
>JAYUHJ010000069.1:0-13584 GCA_043767065.1 Hyphomicrobiales bacterium
TGTGCTTGCCGACGGGATCGCCGTCGATCTCCCCTTCGAGCTGCCGCCCGGCGCCAACGGAGCGATCTTCGTCGAGTCGCTTCGCGCCGCCATCTCACCCGCGCCCGTAGACGTGGTGGTTCAGCCGCTCAAGCACCGCAAGAAGCGCCTGTTCGTCACCGACATGGATTCGACCATGATCGAGCAGGAATGCATCGATGAGCTTGCCGATTTTGCGGGCCTGAAAGCACAGGTTGCCGCTATCACCGAGCGCGCCATGCAGGGCGAGATCGAATTCGCCCCGGCGCTGCGCGAGCGCGTGGCTCTCTTGAAGGGCCTGGCAGCCAGTACGATCGACGAAGTGATCGGGAAGCGCATCACCTTCACGCCCGGCGGCCATGCGCTGGTCGCCACCATGCGCAAGCACGGCGCCCATACCTGCCTGGTGTCAGGCGGTTTCACCTTGTTCACGGAGAAGATCGCGGCAGCACTTGGCTTCGACGAGCAGCGCGCCAACGAGCTCGTGGTCGCGGATGGCAAGCTCACCGGCGAAGTGGTCGAGCCCATCCTGGGCCGTGCCGCCAAGCTCGCCGCCTTGCAGACGCTCGCCGCGCGCCTTGGCCTCACGCCTGAGGAAACACTCGCCGCCGGTGACGGCGCCAACGATATCCCGATGATCGAAGCCGCCGGTCTCGGCGTCGCTTTCCGCGCCAAGCCCGCGGTCGCAGAGGCCGCGCACGCACGCATCGACCACGGCGACCTCAGCGCGCTCCTCTATGCGCAGGGTTATCGCCGGGAGGACTTTGTCGGCTGACCGCGCGGCTTTACGTCGGCCCAAAACGCGAGCGGCCCCGGATCGCTCCGGGGCCGCTGGTTGAACGATCGGAAGTTCTACGCGTCTGCCTTCAGGGCAGCGGTATCGGCACGAAGCGTGTCTCACCCTCGGCGTTGGAAACCTGCAGGAGCGCAATCTTCTTGCCCTCTTTCTTCAGCGCCTCGATGCGCTTTTCGATGTCGGCAGGGCTCGCCACCGTTTCGCCGGTGACTTCGAGGATCACCTCGCCGGCCTGAATGCGCTGATCGCCGGCCGGCGAACCGCGCTCGACCGCGGTCACCACCACGCCCTTCACGCCGCTCTTGATTTTATAGCGCCGGCGCAGCTCGTCGTTGAGCGCCGAGAATTCGAGCCCGAGCGCGCGCTTCACGACCGGCTTGGTGTCCTGTGTTGTCGTCGTCACTGCCGCGGGTTTGCGTTCGGCTTCATCGAGTCGGCCGATGAGGATCTTGAGCGTCTCTTCCTTGCCCTTGCGCATGACCACGACGTCGACGGTTTTATCGACCGGCGTCTCGGCCACGATACGCGGCAGGTCCCGCATCTCCTTCACTTCGCGGCCATCGAACTTGACGATGACGTCGCCGGACTTGATACCGGCCTTGGCCGCAGGGCTGTTGTCGCTGACACCGCCGATCAAGGCGCCGCGCGCCTTGCCGAGCCCGAGACTCTCGGCGATCTGATCGTCGATCTGCTGGATGCGCACGCCGATCCAGCCGCGCCGCGTCTCGCCGAACTCGCGCAACTGCCCCATCACGGCGACTACGATCTTTGCCGGGATCGCGAAGCCGATGCCGATCGAGCCGCCCGACGGCGAGATGATCGCGGTATTGATGCCAACGATCTCGCCTTCCATGTTGAACAGCGGGCCGCCCGAATTGCCGCGATTGATCGCCGCGTCGGTCTGGATAAAGTCGTCGAACGGCCCCGCGTTGATGTTCCTATTGCGCGCCGAAACGACGCCGACGGTAACCGAGCCGCCGAGCCCGAACGGATTGCCGATCGCCATCACCCAGTCGCCGACCCGCAGTTTCTCCGAATCGCCGAACTTCACGGCCTTGAGCGGCAGTTCCGGCTTCACGCGCAATATCGCGATGTCGGTCTTGGTATCGCGGCCGATGATTTCGGCCTTGAGCTTCATGCCGTTGTTGAAATTGGCGAAGATTTCGTCCGCCTCGCCGATCACGTGGTTATTGGTGACGATGATGCCGCTCGGGTCAATGACTACGCCGGAGCCGAGCGAGGACACCCGCCGCGGCTGGTTGCGCGGCTCCTCGCCGCGGCGCTTGAAGAACTCCTCGAAGAATTCCTCGAACGGCGAGCCGGGCGGAAGCTGCGGCGTCTGCTGCGGCGGTGTCGTCCGGTTGCGAGCGGTGTCGATGTTCTGCGAGGTCGAGATATTGACCACCGCATCCATCACCCGCTCGGCGACGTCGGCGACCGAGTCCGGCCCCTTGCCGGGCGCGCCGAGCACGAGGCCTGGCAGCGCTACGAGCGCGATCGCGAGCGAAAACGCCGCAGCACGGGTGAGCGATGCTTTCGGACGGTGCAAGGCGAGCACGGACATGGGCATTCCTCTTGGAATCGGCGACGCTAACGCTGCGCCGGAACACTAAACAAGGCAAGCACGCCAGCGGGTGTGAGTGGAAATTCCGGCGGATTCTCGACGCCCGACATTGCAAAATCCCGCGATCAGCCGCGCAAAGCCCAGATCACCACGACGCCCACTATGGCCGAGACCAGCCCGACCACACGCAGGCTCGCCTCCGGAGTTTCGAGGAAAAGAACCATCGCCCGCTTGGCCGCGGCCGGAAAGGCCGCGAACGTAAGGCCCTCGATAACCAGCACCAGGCCGAGCGCGACGAACAGATCGACCATGGATCGGCAGAACTCATTTCGCCGCTGGTTTGCCTGCCGGATCGCTAAAATAGCGGAAGAATTCGGAATCGGGCGCAAGCAAGAGCCGCGTGTCGTTCTTCTTGAGCCCCTCCTCATAGGCTTGCATCGAGCGGTAGAAGGCGAAGAAGTCCGGATCCTTTCCGAACGCTTCCGCGAAGACGCGGTTGCGTTCGCCCTCGCCCTCGCCGCGCGCCTGATCGCCGCGCTGGGTGGCCTCGGCCACGATCACCGTCGCGTCGCGTTCGGCCCGTGCGCGGATGGTCTGCGCCAGTTGTGCGCCCTGGGCGCGAATTTCGGCGGCTTCCTGCTGACGTTCGGTCTGCATCCGCTGGAACACAGCTTGGCTGTTGGCCTCAGGGAGATCTGCACGGCGAATTCGCACGTCCACGACCTTGATGCCGAAATTGGCCGCCTCGCGGTCCACTTGTGCGCGAATGCGTGCCATCAGTCCCGCGCGCTCGTCTCGCACGACCTGGATGAAGGTCGATTCGCCGAGCACGCGCCGCAGTGCCGAATTGAGCACGGTGGCGAGGCGCGAATTGGCACCGTCGATGGTGCCGACCGATTGGAAGAACTTCAACGGATCGACGATCTTGTAGCGGGCGAACGCATCGACCACGAGCCGCTTCTGGTCCGAAGCGATGATTTCCTGTGCCGGATTGTCGAGGTCGAGGATGCGCTTGTCGATATAGATCACGCTTTCCACGAGCGGCAGCTTGTATTGCAAGCCGGCCTCGGTGATCACGCGGCGCGGCTCACCGAGCCGGAGCACGAGCGCCTGCTGGGCTTGGTGAACGAAGAAAACCGAAGAATAGCCGGCGATCGCGGCGAGCGCCGCGAGGACGGCGAGGATCGCGGTGAGCGCTTTCATCGGGTGCTCCCTGCTGGCGGCGTCGCGCGCGGCGTCGCCGGTCGGCGTTCGAGCTCGCCGAGCGGCAGATACGGCACGACGCCGCCGCCGCGCTGTCCGGTGTTCGGATCGATGATGATCTTGTCGATACTTCCGAAAACGCGCTCCATGGTCTCGAGATAGAGGCGTCGGCGCGTGACCTCCGGCGCCTTCTTGTACTCTTCGAAGACGCTCAGATAGCGGGCCGCCTGGCCGCGCGCCTCGGCGACGGTTTGCTCGCGATAAGCTTCGGCGGCTTGCGTGATCTGCGCCCCGCGGCCGCGCGCTTCGGGCACCACCCGGTTGGCATAGGCCTGCGCTTCGTTCTGCACGCGCTCGGCATCGGCGCGCGCCGCCTGCACGTCACGGAAGGAATCGATCACCTGCGCCGGCGGGTCGACTTTTTGCATCTGCACTTGCGTGATAGTGACGCCGGTGCCGTACTCGTCGAGCGTCTTCTGCATCAAATCGTGCACCGCAAGCTCGATGTTCTGCCGCGCGCCGGTCAGGATCGGCTGAATTTGGTTGCGGCCGATCACTTCGCGCATGGCGCTTTCCGCCACCGCTTTGATCGTGCCCTCCGGGTACTGGACGTTGAACAGAAAATTCGGCGCGTTGTTCACGACCCAGAACACCGACAAATCGACATCGACGATATTCTCGTCGCCGGTGAGCATCAGGCTCTCTTCCGGCACATCGCGCATCGTGCTGCCGCGGCGCGGATCTTCGATCAACCGCATGCCGACGTCGGCGCGCTTGACCCGCGTTACGTTCGGCGTGAGCGCGGTCTCGATCGGGTAAGGCAGATGATAATTGAGGCCGGGTTGCGTGAGTTGCACGAACTTGCCGAAGCGCAGCACCACGCCCTGCTCGTCGGGCTCGACGCGATAGAAGCCGGAAAGCATCCAGACCACCACCAGCGCCAGGATCACCAGCGCGGTTCCGCGCCTGCCGAAATTTCCGCTGCCCGGCAGCACGCTCTTCAGCCGGTCCTGACCCCTGCGGATCAGATCTTCGAGATTGGGCGGGGTCGGACCGCCGGATTGCGGGCCCTGGCCCCAGGGGCCACGCGGTCCACCGCCGCCGCCCCAAGGTCCACCGCTCTGATTCTTCCACGGCATGTCGCTGATCTCCTCCCACCGATATGACCTGGCGCCCTGCGGCCTCTAGGACCGTGGCAGCTCTTTTGGCTCAAACCGATATAGGGAAACCGGGGGGCTTTGTACAACGCAATCCCGCGCGAGCATTAGCAGCGGGGGTTTCTGCGCCGCTGGGGCGGATCAATTGCCGCGCTGGCCCTTCTCGCGCTTTGCGCCACCGGCCTCGCCGTTGCGGTAGTGATCGAGCACGTAGAGACGGATGGCGGACGAAAGATTGCCCTGCTTGCGGGCGTCGTCGATAGCTGCGACGATGTCGGAGAGCGTCTTATCGCGCGCGGCCGCGATCTCCTTCAACGAGTCCCAGAACGCATCCTCCAGGCTCACGCTGGTCTTGTGACCGGCGATCATGATCGATCGTTTGACGACCGGACTCTTCATCGCCGTTACCTCGACCCGTCCGGGTTGCGCCCCGGTTCGCGGCGATGCGATTCGAGTTCGCGCTCGCGCTTTTCCTCGCGGGCCCGAGTGAGACCTTTCTCGGCGCCGCTGCGGCCGAACCGGACGCGGTTCTGCGCGGCCCGCGACGCGGCTTTCGAGCGCGTGCGGACCTTGCGGGCAAGGCGCAAATTGACGATTTCGGCCATCGGTCTGCTCGAACCCCCAAATTCGAGACCCGTGGGCCAGCTCCAGCGAAAAAAGTGCCGCTGGATCGCTCGGCAAATCCCGCGCTCTTTATCTTGAATGCCGGAAGCGGGCGCGGACGCTTCCGTCTTGTCTCAATGGTAATGCTATCATCTGTCATAGAGATGCAACACTTCGTCCGTTCGGTATGTTCGTGGGGAATTTCCTCCCACTTTCGCCCACGCGCACATCTTTCGCGTTGCGGAACACGCGTTTTCCACGCCCGCGTCGCGTGCTAAGCGAACTCTAAGGTGGGAAGGACAGGCCGATGAACAAGCCAAGCCCGGCAACCCGCACCGAAACCGACAGTTTCGGGCCGATCGAGGTGTCCGCCGACCGCTATTGGGGCGCGCAGACCGAGCGCTCTTTGGAAAACTTCAAAATCGGCGGCGAACGCATGCCCAAGCCCATCGTGCGCGCGTTCGGCATCGTGAAGCGCGCGGCCGCGCTGGTGAACAAGGACATGGGGCTTTTGGACGGCAAGCTTGCCAACGCTATCGCCGCCGCCGCCCAGGAAGTGATCGACGGCAAGCTCGACGAGCACTTCCCGCTCGTGGTCTGGCAGACCGGCTCTGGTACCCAGTCCAATATGAATGCCAACGAGGCGATCGGAAACCGGGCGATCGAGATGCTCGGTGGCGTCATGGGCTCGAAGAAGCCCGTGCACCCCAACGACCACGTCAATCTTTCGCAATCGTCGAACGACTCCTTCCCCAGCGCCATGCATATCGCGGCGGCCGAAGAGACCGTCCGCCGGCTCCTGCCTGCGCTTAAGCATCTGCACGCCGCGCTCGACAACAAGGCGAAGGAATTCGACTCCATTATCAAGATCGGCCGCACCCATACCCAGGACGCGACCCCGCTGACGCTGGGCCAGGAATTTTCCGGCTACGCCGCGCAGGTGGCTTCCGGCATCAAGCGCGTCGAGCAGACTTTGCCCGAGCAATACATGCTCGCCCAGGGCGGCACCGCGGTCGGTACCGGGCTCAACGCCAAGAAAGGCTTCGCCGAAAAGTTCGCGGCCGAGGTCGCCAAGATCACCGGGCTTCCCTTCGTCACCGCGCCGAACAAATTCGAGGTCATGGCCGCACACGACGCATACGTCGCAGCACAAGGCGCGCTGACATCGGTGGCGACCGCGCTGTTCAAGATCGCCAACGACATTCGCCTGCTTGCCTCCGGCCCGCGCTCCGGCTTCGGCGAGCTTTCGCTGCCGGAGAACGAGCCCGGCTCCTCGATCATGCCCGGCAAGGTCAACCCGACCCAGGCCGAAGCGCTCACCATGGTCTGCTGCCAGGTGTTCGGGAACCAGACCACCGTTTCGATCGCGGGTTCTCAGGGCCATTTCGAACTGAACGTCTTCAAGCCGGTGATGGCGTTCGCGCTGTTGCAGTCGATCCGGCTTTTGGCGGATGCAGCCCGCTCGTTCACCGATCATTGCGTGGCCGGGATCAAGGCCAACGAAAAACGAATCGCCGAGCTGATGGAGCGCTCGCTGATGCTGGTGACCGCGCTAACGCCCAAGATCGGCTACGATAACGCGGCCAAAATCGCCAAGGCTGCGCATGCCAACGGCACCACACTCCGCCACGAAGCGGTCAAGGGCGGGTATGTGACGGAAGTGGAGTTCGACGCGCTGGTCCGGCCGGAGAAAATGATCGGGCCGAGTTAAAGGGTTTCGGCGTCACATTAACGAAATTTCATCCGCATTACCGAAGTTTCATTTGAACGCGGGCCTGAGCGTTCCCATCATCGGACAACACCAAGAGCGCCCCGAAAGGAGCTCCCATGAGGAAGGCCCTGATTCTCGCCACCACCGCCGCTGTGATCGGCGGCTCGTTGCTCGCCTACAATGTCTATGCCCAGCAACAGCCGCCCGCGCGCTCGCGTTGGCAGCCGAGCGCCGCCGACATCGGCGCCTTTGCCAATGCGCGCATCGCCGCCATCCATGCCGGGCTCGCGCTCAATGCGGACCAGGAGAAGCTCTGGCCGCCGGTCGAGGGCGTACTCAAGGACATCGCCAAGCGCCGCGTCGAACGTTTCGAGAAATTCCGCGCCGAGCGCCAGGCCCAGGCACAGCCCCCGGCCCAGACCCAGACTCCGGCTCAACCCACGCTACCCGACCCGATTACCCGCATGCGCCGCGGTGCAGAGTTCATGGGTGAGCGCGCCGCCGACCTGAGGAAGCTCGCCGACGCCGCCCAGCCGCTCTACGAGAAACTCGACGACGCCCAGAAGCGCCGCTTCACCATGCTGCTTCGTTCGGGCATGCAAGGCCGCCACATGCGCTGGCGCGACCGCGCGGAGATGCGTGGCGAAGATCGCGATTTCCGCCATCACCGCGGCCCCATGGGCCCGCGCCAAGGCTGGCGCGACGACGAAGGTCCGCGTGGTCCCGGCATGGAACGCCGGTTTGGTCACCGCGACGACGACGGCCCGCGCTATGGCCGGCGCCATCGCGACGAGCGGCTAGGTCTCCGCTTCGACGATGAGCAGGGCGAGCGCCTCTAAATCCTCCAGACTGAGTAGATGCAGGCGAGCCGCCGGCCCTCCGGCGGCTCGTTGCGTTTCAGGGAGCGACCCGGCTGCGGTATCGCCTACATTCCGCAACGATATGTAGCCGTGCCCAGATAAAGCATGCCGTCGGGCGGCGAGACCGATGCCACATGCCCGTGCAGATCCTCGCCGCGACGGACGAGAATCGTGCCGTACCCTACGCTGTAGGTGCCCGTCGGGCGACCCGTGCGCTCGAAGGTACCGGGTGAACCGACGGCGCTTTTCCCGAACGTCAGCGCATCATCGCCCTGACACGTCTTGCCGGCGACGACCGTTCGGATCGCCACAGCCGATCCGTCAATAGCGGTCTCCTGAGCTGAGACGACGGCGGCCACGACCGTAATGAGAAGAATCATCCACGGCGTTTTCATGACAATCACCCTCCACCTCAGAGACGGCCCCGCAGGGTCCGTCCAGGAATTTGTGGGTGGCCATGAGGCCGTTTCTGATCGGCTCTAGGATAAACTGTGAGCAAGCTACCTTCAATCCCGATCGCCGCACTCGCTCGGCCCAGTAGGGCCGAAGAGCCGCCGGCCCTCCGGCGGCTCGTTGCTTTCGCACGGTCGTGACGTTCGTGTGAGATACGGGCCGGAGTTTTTTCGCTAAGCTCGCCTACGCATGAAGCTCGAACCCGATCTCTCCTTTCTCCCGGTCGGCCCCAACGGGCCGTGGGCCACCTATCTCGAGCAGGTCGAGCGCGTCGCCCCCTATCTCGGCGACCTCGGCCGCTGGATTGAGACCCTCAGGCGCCCGCGACGCTGCCTCATCGTCGACGTGCCGATCGAGCTCGACGACGGGAGGCTTGCGCATTTCGAGGGCTATCGCGTCCAGCACAACACCTCGCGCGGGCCCGGCAAGGGCGGCGTGCGCTTCCATCAGGCGGTCACGCTATCCGAGGTGATGGCGCTGGCGGCCTGGATGACGATCAAGAACGCGGCGGTGAACATGCCCTATGGCGGCGCCAAGGGCGGCGTGCGCGTGGATCCGGCCAAGTTGTCGCGCAAGGAGCTCGAGCGGCTCACGCGCCGCTATACCAGCGAGATCAGCATCGTCATCGGCCCGGATCGCGACATTCCGGCGCCCGACGTGAATACCGACGCCCAGATCATGGCTTGGATGATGGACACCTACTCCTCCAACCACGGCAGCACCGTGAGCGGGGTCGTGACCGGCAAGCCGATCGCGCTCGGCGGTAGCCACGGGCGGAAGGATGCCACGGGCCGTGGTGTCTATGTCGTCACCGCCCGCGCCGCCCAGCGCCAAGGAGTTTCGCTCGACGGTGCACGCTTCGCCATCCAGGGCTTCGGCAATGTCGGCAATGCCGCAGGCCGCATCCTGCAGTCGCACGGCGGCAAACTCGTCGCCGTGCAGGACGCCACCGCCACGCTGGTAAATCCGCGCGGGATCGACGCCAATGAACTCACCAAGCACGTCGAGCGCGAGCGCGGAATCCTGGGGTTCAAGGATGCCGACGCGATCGCGGCCGAGGATTTCTGGGATCAGGAAGTGGAGTTCATGATCCCGGCGGCGCTCGAGCAACAGATCGACGCCAAGCGCGCCCAGCGCATCCGCGCCAAGATGGTGATCGAAGCCGCGAACGGCCCGACCGTGCCCGAGGCCGACGATATCCTGGCCGATCGCGGGATCATTGTGGTGCCCGACGTGATCGCCAATGCCGGCGGCGTCATGGTCAGCTATTTCGAATGGGTGCAGGATTTCTCGAGCTATTTCTGGACCGAGCAGGAGATCAACGCGCGGTTGGAAAATCTGCTTTCCGACGCGTTTCGCTCGGTGTGCCAGACTGCCGAGCAGCACAAGGTCACGCTGCGCACCGCGGCCTATATCATCGCCTGCCGCCGCGTGCTCGAAGCCCGCGCGCTGCGCGGGCTGTATCCTTGATGGGCGTCATCTCTCCCCAAAGGGGGGCCTTGGCGCTCACTTGCCTGATCACCGGCGCCAATTAACGTCGTACCACCGCTTCCGATCGCCGCGCTTACCATAGACGACGGATTCGATCTCGTCGGCGTGCAGGCCGATGTCGTGCAGCGTACGGCCGTCGAGGGATCGGAGAATCCGCAGGGTCGATCTACGCGCTCGCCAGTCCAGGTAAGCGTGCCAAGCGCCCTTCAGCATCTCGGCGACCCGAGCTGCCGGCGTCAGGGAATTGCGGGTGGTCGTGAATTGCACGGAAGTCATGGAAAGCCCTCCTTTTGGTCGGCTCACACTGGAACAGGCCTACTGACAGCCTGCTGTCAGCAGCCTGGATTGCCTCTGACATCCTCCTGACAACATGGTGTCAGGAGCCTTAGTCTAGGAGGTCCGAACGCAATCCCAGCCGACAGGTCCAAGCTTGCGCCGCGCCGACCGACTGTTCGAGATCATCCAGTTCATGCGCCGCAAGGAACTGACGCGCGCGCGCGACCTGAGCGAGGCGCTCGAGGTCTCCGAGCGCACCATCTACCGCGACATCCAGGATCTGGTGGCCAGCGGCGTCCCCATCGAGGGCGAAGCCGGCGTCGGCTATGTGCTGAAGGCCGGCTTCGACCTTCCACCGCTCATGTTCAAGGAGCAGGAGATCGAAGCCCTGGTGCTCGGCGCGCGTATCGTCGAATCCTGGGCCGACGCAGAACTCGCGGCCGCGGCGTCCGATGTCATTGCCAAGGTGGAAGCGGTCATTCCGGAGCGGCTGCGCGGATACATGGCCAATACGGCGCTGCTCGCGCCCGCGCACCACTACATGGAACCGGTCACCTTCAACATGGCCGACTTGCGCCGGGCTGTGCGCAACCACCTCAAGGTCCATTTCCGCTATCGCAACGCGATTGCCGAAGATTCGCAGCGCACGGTGCGGCCGCTTTGCATCGCCTATTTCGGCCCGGTCTGGCTGCTGTCGGCCTGGTGCGAGCTGCGCGAGGATTTCCGCACCTTCCGGCTCGATCGCATCGAGAGCTTCGAGGTGCGAACGGATCGCTTCCCGGCCGAGCCCGGCAAGACCCTGCACGATTTTCTCAAGCGCGATCAGACCTGGACGCGGCGATCGGGCGCGGTGCAGGACGTCGAGCTAGAATGACGCCGAGCCGCTACACCGCCACCTTGGCCTTGATCGCCGGATGCGGGTCGTAGCCCTCGAAAACTACGTCCTCGTAGCGGAAGCCGAGAATATCCTGGATCGCCGGATTGAGCTTTAGCTGCGGCAGCGGACGCGGCGCGCGCGCGAGCTGCAGCTCGGTCTGCTCCAGATGGTTCAAATAGAGATGCGCGTCGCCGAAGGTGTGGATGAACTCGCCCGGCTTCAGGTTTGTCACCTGCGCCACCATGTGCGTGAGCAGCGCGTAGGACGCGATGTTGAACGGCACGCCGAGGAAAATATCCGCCGAGCGCTGATAGAGCTGGCACGACAGCCGGCCGTCGGCGACGTAGAACTGGAAGAGACAGTGGCAAGGCGGCAGCGCCATCTGTTTCACCGCCGCCGGGTTCCAGGCGCTGACGATCAGCCGGCGCGAACTCGGGTTTTTGCGGATCTCGGCGATGACTTCGGCGATCTGGTCCACCGCCTTGCCGTCAGCCGCCGGCCACGAGCGCCATTGCTGGCCATAGACCGGCCCGAGATCGCCGCGCTCGTCGGCCCATTCGTCCCAGATGCGCACGCCCTGCTCCTGCAGGTAGCGCACATTGGTGTCGCCGGCGAGAAACCACAGCAGCTCATGCACGATCGATTTGAGGTGCAATTTCTTCGTGGTGACGAGTGGGAAACCTTGCGCGAGATCGAAGCGCAACTGCGCGCCGAAGATGGAAAGCGTGCCGGTGCCCGTGCGGTCGTCCTTGCGGACGCCGTCGCGCAGGATGCGTTCCATGAGATCGAGATATTGGCGCATGCTTGGGATCGCGACTTGGGGTCGCGGCAGACCGCGACTCGCCCGGCTACGCTAGAACCGCGCCGGCCGTCGCACCACCCTCATGCACAGGAAAGGCGCCGCTTCAAATCGGCGAAATGAAAGTACCCGCCAATACGCCGATAATCGCGGCCGCGACCAGATAATTGAACAGCATCTGCGCCTCCCGATCCTCGGTATGGAGGTCGGTTCGCATGGTTAACGGGCGTAAACCTTTTTTGGTTCCTTAGGTGAACTTTTTTAGAACTTCTATTTTAGAATTTATAGTTTAATATATAAATGATGGCGACACGATCTTGTGGACTAATTAGAATAGATAGTTTAATATCATCAAATGGGTCGTCCGGCGCAAATAACCGAGGCAGGGCTTAGGGTTGCGGCCGCCCGCGTCGCCGCCCGCCAGGGGGCCGCTAGGGCCACTATCGCCGAGATCGCCAAGGAGGCAAAGGTCCCGACTGGCTCGATCTATCACCGGGTACCCTCCCGAGCGGCCCTACTGGCTGATGTGTGGCTCGAGGCCGCCGACCGCTTCGGCACGGCCTTTCTTGGTCGATTGGCCGAGGCGAGAACGCTCGAAGAAGCGGCCAACGTCGCACTGGTTACGCCTCGTTTCGCCCGCGAGGATCCTTCTGCCGGCGTGATTCTGTTCGTGCACCGGCGCGACGATTTCCTCGACGACGCGCCGGCCGAAAGCCGCGCGCGGGCGAGCAAACTCACGGGTGCTTTGCGCGACGGAATTGCCGCGGCCGCCAAGCGCCTTGCCGCCAACGACCGGCGCGGCCGCGACCGCTTCGCGCTGGCGCTGGTGGGAATTCCCTACGGCGCCGTGCGCACGTTTCTCCCGCAAGCAGTGCCGCCCGTCGAGCTCGATCCGGTGATCCTCGCCGCCGTCCGGGCCGCACTCACCGCGCGCTGATGCACGACTAAATTACCTCGTCATTCCGGGGCCGAGCCCCCGGGTCCGGCCTTCGGCCGGCCCAAGGATAAACTCCGCGAGGAACCCGGAATCCATAACCACTGACGGCGGATATGGATTCCGGGCTCGCCACGCCTTCGCCCTTCGGGCTTCGGCGGGCGCCCCGGAATGACGTGGATTATTTGCAATATGATTCGTCGGTGATCAGTTCGACCTCATCCATGGCGCGGATTTCGGCACAGCTCAGCGACTTGCCGTCGGTGCGCGTCAGCCCCACGAGCTGCGCAAGCGCGGAAACTTCAGGTAGAGGACGCTGCACTTGGACCCGCGTTTTCCCCGCAAATCCTTGCGAATTCGCGGAAATTCGCAGCTCGCGGCCCGCATCGTGACGCGGGCCGGCGAACGCCGACGACGCCAGCAACGCTACGAACGCCACCGCCACAGGAATAGCCCGGTGCATTCTCGGCTCCATCCAATTCATCCTGTTGAGCCACTATGCGAATCCCGTGCCACTCCCAGCCATTGACCCGGGCGCGCAAAGGTCCACATTGGTCCCGTTCCGAGGGGTGCCCGAGCGCGTGATCCCGAAAAAGCCTGCCCCGGACTTGATCCGGGGTGGGAACCGGTTTTCGGAAAAGATCGCGCGCAAAAAAGGGCTGAGATTCCGCTGGACGCGGTGACCCTTCGAACCTGATCCGGGTCATGCCGGCGCAGGGACTGGAACCGAAGCGACCAGCCTTCGCCCCCGGGTCTCCGTCAACAAAGGAGATCCGCCATGCTTACCAAGAACCCCTTCGCCGTCACCTCGGGCCCGCTGCCGGGCTCGC
Organism: Hyphomicrobiales bacterium; assembly: GCA_043767065.1. GTDB lineage: Bacteria > Pseudomonadota > Alphaproteobacteria > Rhizobiales > Xanthobacteraceae > JAHFPN01. Next base: position 13,573 of record JAYUHJ010000069.1, read on the forward strand.
AGAAAATCCATC
>JAYUHJ010000070.1:0-13572 GCA_043767065.1 Hyphomicrobiales bacterium
GACCTCGACGATGATCCCGCCGACGCCCTTGAACAGCAGCGTCGCACCGATCAATTCGGGCGCCACCTCATGCACGCTGCGATCGAAGAATTTCCGGCGCAGCAGTTTGGTCTTCGGCATGGAGACAGGCTCGACCGCGAACGGGGCGAGCCATAGCATAGCGCCATGCGCATCTTCCTCGCCGGCGCCACCGGCGCCATCGGCCGACGTCTCGTGCCGCTTCTAGTCGGCGCGGGTTACAGGGTGACAGGCAGCACACGCTCGGCCGAGAAGGCGGCAGGACTGCAAGCGGCAGGCGTCACGCCGGTCATTCTCGACGCCTTCGACGCCGATGCGGTACAGGCGGCCATATTCGACGCGCGGCCCGATGTCCTGATCCACCAGCTGACCGACCTACCGCAACAATTCGATCCAGCCAATATTGCCGAGGCGCTCACGCGGAACGCCCGCATCCGCATCGAAGGAACCCGCAATTTGATCGGCGCAGCCCGCGCAACTGGTGTCCGCCGCGTCATCACTCAAAGCATCGCCTTCGCTTATGCCCCGGGCCCCGAGCCGCACCGGGAATCCGACCCGCTGGCTCCCGCCGATGGCTCTATGCGCAAAACGATGGAGGGGGTGACGGCGCTCGAAGGCCTGACGACCACGACAGCCGGCATTGAAGGCTTCGTTCTGCGGTACGGCCACCTCTATGGCCCGGGAACCTGGGCCGCCACGCCTTCCGGCTGCACCCACATCCACGTCGATGCCGCCGCGCACGCCGCTTTCCTGGCCGTCTCTCACGGCATTCCGGGCGTCTACAACATTGCCGACGACGACGGCTCCGTCGCCATCGCCAAGGCGCGCCGGGAGCTCGGCTGGAATCCCGAATTCAGGTTACCTGCTGCACCGCAATAGTTTCCTTCGCAGGCCTTGGATTTCCGGGCAACACCTGTGTCCGCCGCGACACACCTTCAGAAGATCGCAACCATAAAGGGTTTGCGGCTGGTCCGCGCCGCCATCCCGCCATAAACGGACCCGACTACGCTACCTGTCGCCTCCGTTTTGCGTTGCGGGCCGGGGGGCCTGCGGGGGCGGCGAAGAGCGGGCCATGGACGCGAAGACTTACGATAAATCCAAGCTCCCCAGCCGTCACGTGACGGAGGGACCCGAGCGCGCGCCGCATCGCTCCTACTATTACGCGATGGGTCTGACGCGCGAGCAGATCCATCAGCCCTTCGTCGGCGTCGCCACCTGCTGGAACGAGGCCGCGCCCTGCAACATCGCTCTCATGCGCCAGGCGCAGGCGGTGAAGAAGGGCGTCGCCGCGGCTAGAGGAACACCGCGCGAATTCTGCACCATCACGGTCACCGACGGCATCGCCATGGGCCACCAGGGCATGAAGTCGTCGTTGCCGTCGCGCGAGGTGATCGCAGATTCGGTCGAGCTCACCATCCGCGGCCACGCCTATGATGCGCTCGTCGGCCTGGCTGGCTGCGACAAATCTCTGCCCGGCATGATGATGGCCATGTGTCGTCTCAATGTGCCCTCGATCTTCATTTACGGGGGCTCGATCCTGCCTGGTACCTTCCGCGGCAAGCCGGTGACCATTCAGGACGTGTTCGAGGCGGTCGGCCAGCATTCGGTCGGCAAGATGACCGACGACGACCTCGAAGAGCTCGAGCAGGTCGCCTGCCCATCGGCGGGCGCCTGCGGTGCACAGTTCACGGCGAACACCATGGCGACGGTTTCAGAGGCGATCGGCCTCGCACTCCCGTATTCGGCGGGCGCTCCAGCGCCCTACGAAATCCGCGACCGGTTCTGCACCGTCGCGGGCGAGAAGATCATGGAGCTCATTCGCCGCAATATCCGCCCGCGCGACATCGTCACCAAGAAAGCGCTCGAGAACGCCGCCGTCGTCGTTGCCGCGACCGGCGGCTCGACCAACGGCGCGCTGCATCTGCCTGCGATCGCGCACGAGTGCGGCATCAAATTCGATCTGTTCGATGTCGCCGAGGTGATGCGCAGGACGCCCTATATCGCGGACCTCAAGCCCGGCGGGAAATACGTCGCCAAGGACCTGTTCGAGGCCGGCGGCGTGCCGCTCATCATGAAGACGCTGCTCGACCACGGCATCTTGCACGGCGACTGCATGACCGTGACCGGCCGCACGATCGCTGAAAATATGAAAAGCGTAAAATGGAACCCGGACCAGGACGTGGTCCGGCCCGCCAACAAGCCGCTGTCCAAGACCGGCGGCGTCGTCGGCCTCAAAGGCAATCTCGCGCCCGAAGGCGCCATCGTGAAGGTTGCCGGCATGACCAATCTCCGCTTCGCCGGCCCCGCGCGCTGCTTCGACGGCGAGGAGGCCTGCTTCGAGGCGGTCAAGCACCGCAAATACAAGGAAGGCGACGTGCTGGTGATCCGCTACGAGGGCCCCAAGGGCGGCCCCGGCATGCGCGAAATGCTGGCCACGACCTCGGCGCTCTATGGCCAGGGCATGGGCGGCAAGGTCGCGCTGATCACCGACGGGCGCTTCTCTGGCGCGACGCGGGGCTTCTGCGTCGGCCACGTCGGCCCCGAGGCCGCCATCGGTGGACCCATCGCGCTCTTGAAGGACGGCGACATCATTATGCTCGACGCCGAGCAGGGCACGATCGAGGCGAAGCTCTCGGCCGAAGAGTTCGACAGCCGCCGGCGCAGCTGGAAGCCGCGCGATAACGGATTCGGCTCGGGCTATCTCTGGAAATACACGCAGCAAGTCGGCCCGGCGCGTTCCGGCGCCGTGACTCATCCCGGCGGCGCGGCCGAAAGGCAGTCCTATGCGGATATCTGACGCATTGGGCCTCGGCCTGGTTATCGCGGCCGTTCTTACGGTCCCCGCGACTGCGCCCGCGCTCGATCCGCAGCGCGCGCCAGCGGCGGTGCCCGCGCCGACGCCGCTGCAGGCGTTCCGCTCCGGCGCCCAACACTATGTCGCCGGCGAGAAGGTCAAGGCCTTCACCGAATTGCGCTTCGCCGCCGAGCAGGGCCACCCGATAGCCTTATGGAAGATCGGCCGCATGTATGCCGAAGGCGACGGCATCAAGCGCGACGACCTGAAGGCGTTCGAGTATTTCAGCCGACTGGCGTCGGAGAATTCCGAGGAATCGCCGTTCACGCAGCAGGCGCGCTTCGTGGCCAACGCCTTCGTCGCGCTCGGTTCGTATTACCTCGCTGGCATTCCGAATACGCCGGTCCGCGCCGACGCCGTGCGCGCACGCGACATGTTCAACTACGCCGCGTCCTATTTCGCCGATCCTGATGCGCAGTATCAACTCGCGCGCCTCTATCTCGAAGGCGTGGGCGTGAACAAGGATCCTCGCCAGGCGCTGCGTTGGCTCTCGAGCGCCGCGCACAAACGGCAATATCAAGCTCAGGCGCTGCTGGGACAGATGCTGCTCCGCGGCGAGGATATTCCGCGCCAAGGGGCGCAGGGCCTGATGTGGCTGACGCTGGCGCGCGACGCCGCCGCCGGTCCCGAGGACAAGTGGATCGTCGACGCCCACGAGGAAGCCTCGATGGCGGCGACGGCCGACGAAAGCGCGCTGGCGCTAATCTATCTGAAACGTTGGATGAAGGGTCAGCGCTGAACGGAACCGAAAAGAGAAGCCCGGCGGGCGACCGCCGGGCTTTTTCCGTTTCCGGAGACGCCGATCACCACTCGGTAACGACGACGTCCAAGGCGGCCTTGGTCAACGCATCCGCCCGTGCCTTCATCCAGCCCTTGGCGAAGTCCTTCTCGTCCGCCGGTGCGGTCGGCAAATACGCCTTCCAGGCGGCCGCAAGCAGGTCCTGACGCTTGATCATCGCGTCATTGTGCTTCTGATGCTCGGCGGTCCACAGGCCGTGCTCCTTGTAGTAGCGGATCGCGCCCTCGTGCATCGGGATCGCCCAGGCGAAGATCTGGCGCTTGATATCCCAGCCGAGATTGCCCGGTGCGCCGGCCTTGTAGTCGTCGAACAGCTCCACCATCGCCCGGGTCATGTTATAGACGAGGTCCGTGTCGGTCGCCGCCATCGTCATCAGCACCGGATAGGGATAGGTGGCGGCCTCGGCCTTTTTCTCGGGTGAAAGATCTGCTCCTTCGGTGCCGAACGCCGGCACGAAGAACGGCGCGATCTTGTTCACCCGCGCCCAGGCGGCTTTATCGCTATGAGCAAACACCGGATAGCGAAGGCCCCTGGTCGATGCCGCGATCTTGAAGGCTTGGCCGGAGATGGTCGATGAGAAGGCCGCATCGACCTGATTGGCGATGATCGCGTCCATCGCCTGCCCGAAGCCGCCGAACTCGACCTTCTTCACGTCGTTCCAGGTGAGGTTGGCGAACGCGAGCAACGCGGTGATGTTTTGGTTGAGCGCGGGCGAACCGACCACCCAGGCCACCCGCTTGCCTTTGAGATCGGCCGCGGTGAGGATGTTGGCGTCCTTCGCCGTCACGATCGTGAGCAGCGCGTCGGAATTGTTCAGAATCAGCGAGCGCACCGCCTGCGGACCCCAATCGCGCGCGCCGAATTCGTAGACGCCTTCTTGTGCGAGATAGCTGCCGCCGACGCCATTGGCCGAGAACGGCACCCGTCCGTCGCGCAGCGGGATGTTGCGCGACACGTCGTTCTTGCCCGGCAGCACCCGCAGATCGATTCCGAGCTTGTTCTTGAGCGCGTTGCCGATCGCGACCGCCTGATTGTAGCCTCCGGAGCCGACGTCGTAGGCCGTCCATGTCAGCGTGGTCGGCAGCTTGATCGGCTGCTGGGTGAGGGCGGCAATGGGAAAGGCCGCCGACAAACCCAGCGATACACACAGCACCGCAGGAATGCGCAGTCTCATGGTGATGTCCTCCCTGATTTCTTGTTGATCCAATAGAGCAAGCCAAGACCGGCCGTGGCAAGGATAGTGCCGAATGCAAGCGCCATCGGCATTTCGAGGCCCCCGAGACGCGGCACCGGGATTGCCAAGTAGACGGCGCCGATCAGGATGAGTGCCCGCACCAGGAATCCCTCCGCTGTGAGCGGAATTCTTCCGAGCCGGACGACGTAGCCTTGCAGTGCCGCTGCCGCGAGACCGATTCCGATGAACGCGAAGAAGATACTGACCACGACCGTGCCGGCATCGCCCTTGAGCAGCAACGCCGGGTTCAGCACGAAGCAGAACGGCACCACGTAGATCGCGGTGCCGAGCCGCATGGCCTGGATGCCGATCTTCATCTGGCTGGTCTTGGCGATCGGCGCGGCCGCGAACGCCGCCAACGCCACCGGCGGCGTGATGAACGAGACCATGCCCCAATAGAGCACGAACATATGGATCGCGAGTGGATCGAGGCCGGCCTTGATCAGCGGCGGCGCCAGCACGATCGCGAGAAAGATGTAGCAGGCAGTCACGGTAAGGCCGAGACCAAAGATGAAGCTGGTGATCGCGCCCATGACGAGAAGCACGAGCGGTGCTCCGCCGGCGATGTACACGAGGTCGTTGGCCAGCGTGCCGGCGAGTCCAGTCATCAGCATCGCGCCGATCAGGAACCCGACGCCGAGCAGCAGCGCCGCGAGCTCGACCAGAGTCCGGCCGCTCGCGGCGATGAACTCAATGAGCGCATTCCAATCCATCCGGTGTTTCGGCAGCGCCTGATTGATCGCGAGCAGCAGCGCCGTCGCATAGAACGGCGCCATCGCTTCCTGCTGCTCCTGCAGCATGAAGTAAACCAGCGCCACGAACACCGGGATGAAATACCAGCCGTCGCGCATCACCGGCCCGAGCCGCGGCAATTCCTCGCGCTTCATGCCGGACAGGCCAAGCCTCGCGGCATAGGCGTCGATCTGCACCATGAGCGCGAAATAGAACAGAAGGCCGGGCACCGCCGCCGCGAGCGCAATCTCGCTATAGGGCTTGCCGAGAAACGAGGCCATGATGAACGCGGTCGATCCCATCACCGGCGGCATCAGCACGGCGCCGGTCGAGGCCACGGCCTCGACCCCGCCCGCGTAGTCGGCGCGGAATCCGGTGCGCTTCATTGCCGGAATCGTGACCACCCCGGAGGTGATGACGTTCGAGATCACGCTGCCGCTGATCGAGCCCTGCAGCGCGCTCGAGATGACGCCGACCTGCGCCGCACCGCCGCGCATACGGCCCACGGCTGCAAAGGCGAGGTCGTTGAAGAATTTACCTCCGCCGGTGTGATTGAGCGCAACCCCGAACACGAGATAGCCAACCACAAGCTCTCCGAATGCTCGCATGGGGATGCCGAAAGCCGATTCGGAACTCGCGATGTGGTAGGCGATCGTTTCGGCGATCGTCTTGCCGTGCCCGGAGAACGGCGAGGGCAATTTGTCCGCAATCAGCGGATAAAGGCCGACCAGGACGCAGATCACCATCATCATGGTGCCGCTCGTTCGCCGCAGGCCCTCGGCGATTAGCGCGCACGCGAGAGCCGCGACGAGCACTGCAATCATCGGGGCGCTGTATTCCCATCCGCCCTCCAGCGAGCGTTGGGCGTTCCACGCATACCAGCCGAGCGCGCCGGCGCTCGCCACGGCGAGCAGCCAGTCGTACCAGGGCACGGCCGTCGAGCTGATGCTTCCGTCGGCGGAGTAGGCGAGAAAGACGAGCGGCAGCAGCAGCGCCGCGAGGAGATAAAGGTACCGGCTCTCGATAAAGACGATGCCGGCGAAGAACTGGAGGTTCAGAAGCTGGTTCAGCGTGAGCGCGACCGCGGCGATGGTGACCGCGCAGAAGATCGCCAGCGAAATCCCGGAAAGAGTGCGCGCCGGGAGCTCCTCGACCATGCGCTCGGGTGCCGCATCGCCGATGTGGTGATGGGCTCCCGCGATCGGCTCGATCGCCGCCGGCTTGTTCACTCTCTCCCCCGATCGCGCGAATGCGCGAAGCCTCATGTGCTCGATCGGCACGAACGGCGCACGGCCGGTCGCGGTCTTGCACTTCTGAGAACTATTGCTGAGGACTATTGCGCCGACCGGGGGCGGCTACAAGCCGCCGCCGCACGCGCAACCGCTGTGCGGAATTGGCGCGGCCGTCTCAGGCCATCGCAATATCGAGATCGATCCACACCGGCACGTGATCCGAGGGCTTGAGCCGGCTACGCACTGCCTTGTCGATGCCCGCCGCCGTGAGCCGGTCGGCTGCCTGCGGCGACAACAGAAGGTGATCGATACGAATACCGTAATTCTTCTGCCAAGCACCAGCCTGATAGTCCCAGAACGTATAGAGCCCGGGATTGTCGGTCGTCGCGCGCAGCGCGTCGGTGAGGCCGAGGCTGGTCAACTCGCGGAACCTGGCGCGCGTCTGCGGCAGGAACAACGCATCGCCTTCCCAGCGCTTCGGGTCGTGCACATCGGCGTCCGTGGGGATCGCGTTAAAGTCGCCGGCGAGTACCATCGGCTCCTCCAGCGCGAGCCGTGCGTTCGCGTGGGCGATCAGGCGCTCCATCCAGGCGAGCTTGTAGCGGTACTTGTCGCCATCGGGCGGATTGCCGTTCGGAAGATAGATCGAGGCGACGCGCACCACGCCGCCCTTTACCGAAATCACCGCTTCAAGGTACCGCGCCTGCTCGTCGGACTTGTCGCCGGGCAGCCGCGCCTCGACCTCGTCGAACTTCAGTTTCGAAAGGATGGCAACGCCGTTATAGGTTTTCTGGCCGTGTGTCGCGACGTTGTAGCCCAAGTCCTCGAATGGCCCGCGCGGAAACGCCTGATCGACGCATTTCAGCTCCTGCAGGCAAACAACATCGGGCTCCCGTTCGCGGAGCCATTGCTTCATAGGCTCTACGCGTTGCGCGATCGAATTGACGTTGAAAGTGGCGATGCGCATGCGTGCGCGATCAGAGCGTGAAGCTGGTGCCGCAGCCGCAGGAAGCGGTGGCTTTCGGGTTTTCGACCTTGAACGACGCGCCGAGCAGATCATCGACGAAATCGAGCTTGGAGCCGGTCATGTATTGCAGCGAAACCGGATCGACCACCACGATGGCGCCTTCGCGCTCGATCACCAGGTCGTCGGCAGCCGCCGCACGGTCGATGTCGAATTTGTACTGAAATCCGGAGCAGCCGCCGCCCTCGACGCTCACGCGCAACACCGACGGCGCCGTCTCGCGGCCCAAAATCTCGTTGATCTTGCGCGCGGCCCGTTCGGTGACGATGACGGCGGTATCCATGGCGAATCTCCAGGCCCGGTTGTACCGGAGCCTATCCGATAGTTAAGTGCTCCCTGGGGCATGTCAATTCAAGGGCAGGGGCCATGGTTGTTGCCAGCGCAAGACCTCGCGCCGCCTGGGCGGCCGATCCGACGCGTTCGCGCGGCCGCTTGCATGCCGAGGAGCCGTCCCCGACCCGCAACGAGTTCCGCCGCGATTGCGACCGGGTCATCCATTCGAGCGCCTTTCGCCGGCTCAAGCACAAGACGCAAGTATTCGTTTCCCACGAAGGCGATCATTTCCGCACGCGGCTCACACACACATTGGAAGTGACCCAGATCGCCCGCGCGCTGGCGCGCGGGCTCGGTCTCGATGAGGACCTCGCCGAGGCGCTGGCGCTGGCCCATGACCTCGGCCATCCACCCTTCGGCCATGCCGGCGAGCGCGCGCTCGACCAGTGCATGAGCGGCTTTGGCGGCTTCGATCACAACGCCCAGTCGCTGGTGATCGTGACGCGGTTGGAGCGCCGCTACGCCGGCTTCGACGGATTGAATCTCTCTTGGGAAACGCTTGAGGGCATCGTCAAGCACAATGGCCCGCTGATCGACGCGGCTGGAAAGCCGGTCGCGCGCTATGCCGCGTGCGGCGTGCCCGAAGCGATCCTTGACTATTCGCGCCGCCACGACCTCGAACTCTCAAGCTACGCCAGCGCCGAGGCGCAGATCGCGGCGATCGCCGACGACATCGCCTATGACGCTCACGATCTCGACGACGGTCTCCGCGCCGGTATGTTTGGCGTCGATGAATTGGCTGGCCTGCCCACATTGAAGGATATCCTCGCGCAGGTGCGCGCCCGCTACGGCGAGATTGAGCGACCGCGGTTGGTGAACGAACTGACGCGCCGGCTGATCGCCCGCATGATCGAGGACGTGATCGCCGAGAGCGACCGGCGCGCTGCGGTACTCGCGCTCTGTTCGTCCGACGACGTCCGCAAAGCGGACAAGCCGGCCGCCGGGTTTTCCGAAACCACTGCAGCCACCGACCGTGCGATCAAGGATTTCCTCTCGCCGCGTATGTACCGCCATCAAAGGGTGCTCGGCATCATGGGGCAGGCGGAAGGCGTGGTGGCCAACCTATTTGGCCACTTCATGCGCCACCCCACCGACCTGCCTCCCGAGTGGCAGATGGATACATCCGACGAGCGCGCCCGCGCGCGCCGCACCGCCGATTTTATCGCCGGCATGACCGATAGCTACGCTCTCGAGCAGCACCAGCGTTTCTTTGACTCGACTCCCGATCTGCGTTAGGCGGCGCGGGCCCTTGCGCCGAGAATTTTCATGAACCCCTATGCAATCTTCGATAGTCACGTGCGCGACGCGGTCGCTGCGCTGGTGCGCGAGGGCGCGCTGAAGCCCGGTCTCGACACCGGCCGCATCGTGGTCGAGCCGCCGCGCGACGAGAGTCATGGCGATCTCGCCACCAACGCGGCCATGGTGCTCGCCAAGGAAGCGGCGATGAAGCCGCGCGAGCTCGCGGTGATGATCGCGGCTAAGCTCGTCGATGTGCCGCGGGTGACCAAGGCGGAAGTGGCCGGCCCCGGCTTCATCAATATCTCGCTCGATCCCGCGTTCTGGCGCGACGTGCTGAAAGCCGCGCTGACAGACGCCGAGAATTTCGGCCGTAGCGATCTCGGCCATGGCGAGAAGATCAATGTCGAATACGTCTCGGCCAATCCGACCGGGCCGATGCACGTCGGCCACGGGCGCGGCGCCGTGTTCGGCGACGCGCTGGCGAGCCTGCTCGCCTTCACCGGCTTTGCGGTGACGCGCGAGTATTACGTCAACGATGCCGGCGCTCAGGTGGACGTTCTCGCACGCTCGGCATATCTGCGCTACCGCGAAGCGCTGGGCGACGACATCGGCGCGATCCCGGACGGGCTCTATCCCGGCGAATATCTCAAACCCATCGGCCAGTCGCTCGCCAAGACGCACGGCCGCGCACTCCTGCAGAAGCCCGAAGCCGATTGGCTGCCCATCGTGCGCGCCACGGCGATCGATGCGATGCTGGATTTGATCCGCGAGGATCTTGCGGCGCTCTCCATCCGTCACGAGGTCTTCTTCTCGGAGCGCTCGCTCAGCGCCGGCAAGACCGACGAGGTCGCGGCTACAATCGATACCCTTCGCAAGGCCGGTCATGTCTACGAAGGCCGCCTGCCGCCGCCCAAGGGCCAGGTACCCGAGGATTGGGAAGACCGGGAGCAGACGCTGTTCCGCTCGACCGCTTTCGGCGACGACGTGGACCGTCCGCTCAAGAAATCCGACGGCAGCTACACCTATTTTGCCTCCGACATCGCCTATCACCGGAACAAGATCGAGCGCGGGTTCAAGGACCTGATCGATGTATGGGGCGCCGACCATGGCGGCTACATCAAGCGCGTGCAGGCCGCGGTCACCGCGCTCTCCAGCGGCAAGGCGGCCCTTGACGTGAAACTCATCCAGCTCGTGCGCCTGCTGCGCGCCGGCGAGCCCGTGAAAATGTCGAAGCGGGCGGGGGACTTCGTCACGCTCCGTGAAGTGGTGGACGAGGTCGGCCCCGACCCGGTCCGCTTCATCATGCTGTTTCGCAAGAACGATGCGGTTCTGGATTTCGACCTGGCCAAGGCGATCGAGCAGACGCGGGAGAACCCGGTCTTCTATGTCCAGTACGCCCATGCTCGCGGCCGGTCGGTGTTCCGCAACGCCGCCGAGGCGATTCCCGGCATGGCCAGAGACCCCGCGCGCATCGCCGCCGCCGATCTGAGCAGGCTCACGGACCCCGGCGAAATCTCGCTGATGAAGCGCCTCGGCGCCTGGCCCCGTATGGTCGAATCCGCCGCGTTAACCCATGAACCGCATCGGCTTGCCTTTTACCTCTACGAGCTCGCCACTGAGTTACATTTCCAATGGAATCGCGGTAAGGACGTGCCACACTTACGCTTCATTATCGGGGATGATCCGGAAATAACCTTGGCCCGACTAGCACTTGTTCAGGGTGTGGTCGCGGTGCTCGCCTCGGGACTCCAAATTCTGGGGGTGGGGGCACCGGAGGAAATGCGCTAATGCGCATCCGGAGCGGCGGGGGATGTCCGCAAGAGACAGGTCGGACTTAATGGCCGACGAAACCAGATACCGGTCCCAACGGGACCCCGATCACGCGCCGTCCAGGCCGCCTGAAAGCGCGCGCCGGCGCGGACCCGAGGATCCGTTGGCCGAACTTGCCCGCCTGATCGGGCAGGAAGATCCGTTCGCCGATTTCACTGGCGGCGCGCGTCCGCGCGCCCGCGCCAGCTTGCCGGCCCCCGATCATCGCACGGCCCGTCAGGAGCCTCGCTACGACCCGCGCCACGATGACCGCGATCGCGAGCGCCGTCAGCGCGACTCCTATCGCACTCGCAGCGATGGCGATGGCCATGAGCGCCCCAGCACGCGCGACACCCGCAGCGCCTATAGCTATGGCGCGACGCCGCGGCCCGAGCGTGAGCCCGAAGACCGCGCTGCTCCCGCCGAGGGTACCTATGCGCGTCGTCTCGGGGGGCGTGATCCGCTCCCCGCGCGTAACAAGGAAACCGACGCCGCCTACGACACCGCGGGTGCGAGCAAGTACGATCCTGAATATTCCGACGACGCGTATCTTCCCGAGCATACCGAAGAGGTTCTCGAGGACGCGCAGCCCCGGCGTGGCCGCATGGGCCTCGCCATCGTAGCCGCGGTAGTCGGCATCGCCATCGTCGGCACCGCCGGTGTGTTCGGCTATCGCGCCGTATTCGGCCCGTCCACTGGAAGACAACCTCCTGTCATCGGCCCGCAGGCCGGCCCGAACAAAGTCGCCCCGGCCGGTACCGCCACGCCGGAAAGCACCAAGCAATTCAACGACCGCGTCGGCGGACCATCCGAACGAATCGTACCGCGCGACGAGACGCCGATCGACGTGACCGCGCGCACCGGCCGGCCGCCCGTTCCAGGCGCGGCACCAGCCGCTGCTCCGGGCCCGGCGGCCGCACCAGTGCCGCAACAGCCGACGGCGTTCACCGATGGACCGCGTCGCGTCCGCACCGTGACCGTGCGCGCCGACGGCACTGTGGTTGCCGATCCCACACCTGCAGTTCCTGCACCGGCGCGCGTTGCACCAGCAGCACCGGCGGCGGCACCCGCGCGTCCCGGCGCACCGCCCATGGCCGTCAACACCTATGCGCCGCCCGCCGAGGAGCCCGAGGTCGCACCGCCCCCGACGCGCGGCCGCGTCACTCCTGCTCCGGCTGCGACGCCGGCTCCGGCTGCCCGCGCTCCCACGTCCGGACCCGTCTGGCCGCCCGTGGCGCAACCGACCGCAGCACAGCCCACCGGACCTGGACCGGCCCCGCAGGCTCGCGTCCAGACCCAAGCGCCGGCGATCCAGACTCCGCCGCCGCCGGCCGGCTACGTCGTTCAAGTCAGCTCGCAGCGAACCGAGGCAGAGGCCCAAGCCGCTTGGGCAAATCTGCAGTCGCGCTACTCCGGAGTGCTCGCCGGGCGGCAGGCAACGATCCGCCGCGCCGACCTCGGCGATCGTGGGACGTTCTACCGGGCCCAGATCGGCCCATTCGGTAATCGTGACGACGCCAACACACTCTGCCAGAACCTGAAGGCGGCGGGGGGCGAGTGCGTGGTCCAGCGCAACTGATCGGCCTGAATTCCTGCCCCACGGACATGAACGGGCTTGACGCTCGGGCGCGACGCACTTAGGCCGCAACCATGGCTATCCACGCCTGCATCCTCGGCTGCGCCGCACTCCACCTTACGCCGGACGAACGCGCGTTTTTCGCAAAGATTCAGCCGCTCGGCCTGATCCTGTTCAAGCGCAACGTCGAGAACGCGGCCCAGGTGATTGAATTGATTCGATCATTCCGCGCCGCCGTCGGTCGCACGGACGCGCCGGTGCTGATCGACCAGGAAGGCGGCCGCGTGCAGCGCCTGGGGCCGCCGAATTGGCCATCGTTCCCGCCTGCCGCCCACTTCGGCGAACTTTACGCGCGCGATCCGGCCAAGGGCATCGCCGCCGCGCGCCTCGGCGGCCGGCTGATCGCGGCCGAGCTTTCCGCCCTGGGGGTCAACGTGGATTGCCTACCGGTGGCCGATCTGCGCCTGCCGGAAGGCCATGACGTGATTGGCGATCGTGCCTATGGCCCGGACCCGGAAACCGTGAGCCGGCTCGGCCGCGCCGCCGCCGAGGGACTGCTGGAGGGCGGCGTGCTGCCGGTGGTGAAACACATGCCGGGACACGGACGCGCGCGGGCCGATACGCACCACGAATTGCCGGTGGTGGAAACGCCGCTCAATGAGCTCGAGCGCACCGATTTCGAAGCGTTCCGCCTTCTGAACGATCTGCCCATCGGCATGACC
>JAYUHJ010000071.1:0-2396 GCA_043767065.1 Hyphomicrobiales bacterium
CCGCGAGCCGGCCTTCGGACTCGAGGCCGGCGGGCGGAATATTTTTGCGCTTGGCAGTGTGCGTGTAAGCCGAAACGGCGTCCGTGGACGTCCGATCAGCTGCAGCTTTCTTTCGCGGCATGGGGCAGTGCTCGCGTGTGCATCTGCCGGTGTCTGCGGGAGTCTTCCATGGACTCTCCAGGTGCCCTCAAACGAAAAGGGACGCACTTACTTGCGTCCCGCATCGGGCACCTTGGAGAGCCCATAAGAAGACGCTTTCAATGCGCCCCCAGTGGGGCGCACTTCAAGCGCGGTTTCTTATGTCCTCGAAAATTCCAAGGTTTCGATGCGGACAGCAGCCGAAGCTACGCGAAATAGATTTTGAGTTTAGCCCGACTTCGCGGATTCGACCGTCCGGCGAAAATTTCGTCGCGCAAGCGGTTGATGCACTGGGCGATTTTTTCATCCCCCAGTCAGAAGGGCCTGTAGTGAAGACCCACTCCCTTCCGGCCGGAGATTTTTCCGGTATAATCGCCGGCCAAGATGTTTCTGCGCTGCACCAAGCGGAAGAAAAACGGCAAGGAGCACCGTTACTGGAGCATCGTCGAGAACAAGCGCGGCGCCGGCGGCGCCGTCGTGCAGCGCCACGTGCTCTACCTCGGCGAGATTAACGATCGCCAGGAAAGCGCCTGGCAAAAGTCCATCGAGGTGTTTCCCGACGGCGAGTCGCGGCCGCGCACGGTGGCGCTGTTCCCGGACGATCGCGCGCTCGAGGCGGAGGCCGGCGCGGAGATCGTGCGCGTCAAGCTCGCGGAGATGGCGCTGCGTCGGCCGCGCCAGTGGGGCGCCTGCTGGCTCGCGTGCCACTTGTATCAGGAACTTGGTCTCGACAAATTTTGGGCTTCGCGGCTGCCGCCCAGCCGCAAGGGCACGCGCTGGGATCTCATCCTGCAGACGCTCGTCGCCTATCGGCTGATCGATCCGGGCAGCGAGTGGCGGCTGCACCGCGAGTGGTTCGAGCATTCGGCGATGGGCGATCTGCTCGGCGCCGACTTCGCCGCGCTCGCCGAGCAGCACAAGCTCTATGCCTGCCACGATCGGCTCCTCGCGCACAAGGCGGCGCTGTTCGATCATCTCACGCAACGCTGGCGGGATCTCTTCAACGCCAAGTTCGACGTGCTGCTCTACGATCTCACGTCGACCTATTTTGAAAGCAACCCGCCGTTTCCCGAGGGCGACAAGCGAAAGTTCGGCTACAGTCGCGACAAGCGGAGCGATTGCGTGCAGGTCGTGATCGCGCTCATCGTCACGCCGGAAGGCTTCCCGCTCGCCTACGAAGTCATGCCGGGCAACACCAGCGACAAGACCACGCTGCAGGATTTTCTGGCGAAGATCGAAAAACAATACGGCCAGGCGCAGCGCATTTGGGTGATGGACCGCGGCATCCCGACCGAGGAGATATTAAAACAGATGCGCGAGAGCGATCCGCCGGTGCTGTATCTGGTGGGCACGCCCAAGCGCCGGCTGACGCAGCTCGAGCAGAAGCTTGCCGCGCTGCCGTGGGCGCAGGCGCGCGAGGGCGTCGAGGTGAAGCTCCTGGCCGAGCCGGGTGAAGTCTATATCTATGCCCAGAGCCGCGACCGGGTGCACAAGGAGCGCGCCATGCGCCGCCGGCAGATGCGCGGGTTGCGCGACCGATTGCAGGAGCTCACGCGCATGAAACCGAAGCGCGACGCTCTCCTGATGAAGCTGGGGGCGGCGCGGCAGCAGGCGCCGGCCGCGTGGCGGTTGTTCGACATCGCGGTGGCGGACACCCCGCGGCGTCGTAAGAAGAAAAAGAATACGAAGCAACCGCCACCCAGGTTTTCCTTTGCCCTGCGCTGGGACAAGCTGCGGGAGGCGCGGCGCCAGGAAGGCCGGTATCTCCTGCGCAGCAACACCCCCGAGCAACCCGCGCCGCAGTTGTGGCAGTTTTATCTGCAACTGGGGCAGGTCGAGGAGGCCTTTCGCAATCTCAAAGGCGATCTCGGGCTGCGGCCAATATATCATCAGGACATGCCGCGTATCGAGGCGCACATCTTTATCGCTTTCCTGGCGTATTGCCTGCACGTGACGCTCGGCCGCCGGTTGCGCGATCTGGCGCCGGGGCTGACGCCACGCTCGGTCCTGCAAAAACTCGCCGCGATGCAGATGCTCGACGTGCATCTGCCGACGAGCGATGGCCGCGAACTCATCCTCACGCGCCATACCCAACCGGAACCGGATCAGCGCCTCTTGTTGGAGCGGTTGAAACTGACACTGCCCGAGCAACCGCCGCCGAAAATCACGGCCGCCCAAGCGCCGCGCACGTGAGCCGGTGTAGTGCAGACTTTGGCAACGCCTTCCTTAATTTGCAGCGACTTGCAAATTCTACAGGC
>JAYUHJ010000072.1:0-2389 GCA_043767065.1 Hyphomicrobiales bacterium
GCTCCGTTTTCTTCGCGTCCTGCGCTCGCGCCCGTTCCTCGACCGACATCACGACCTCCGGCCGCTCTCTGCCGAACCTCCTGAAGTACAGGTGCTCGATGAACTGCGGCAGCGGCGCCTTCCACGGCTCCTGGCCGTGGTTGTCGAGCTTGCCGAGCCTGTTCGGATTCATCCCGAGATCCCGGGCCATCTGCACGTGGGCGTGCGAGAGGTGGAAGCGCCTTCGCGCTTCGACCCAGTCCTGGAGGTTCTGCGAGAGCTTCTTCTTGCTCATGTCGGTTATCCCTCGCCACGCCAGTAGCGGTACGCTTCGATCCATTCCGCGCCGTCCGGTGATGGCGAAGGGAGCGGAAGATCGAGGATGCGAAGCGACTGCCGATCACGACCACGCGCGCAGACCGCGACGATCTGCTCGCTGCGGTTCAGTTCGACGCCGACGACGGTGACTGGGACCCCGAGGACCGTCGTCTCGAACGGCACCGTCAGATTCTCGTCGATCATCGTGAACCAGCCCGTCATCTGCTCCGACTCGTCGTGGCAGTCGACCGTCGCCTCCTCGATCATCTCCTCCAGTCGGGCCTTGCTGAAGCGGGGCCGCAGCGGCTTCTTGCGGCTCTTCGTCGTTCCTGCGGGCGTTCGTCTCATCTCTCGCCTCGCGCGTAGCCGATCGCGCGGTACCCGCGCAGCCGTTTCTCGAACATCCGCAGCAGCATCGGCACGTCGCGGTCGACGTAGTCGAAGATTCGCACCTCGGTCTTTCGTGGATGGAGACGGTGCAGGCGGCCGGTGTACTGGATCAGGGTCCCCTTCCACGACAGCGGCAGCGCCAGGAAGAGCGTGTCGAGCCGCGCGTCATCGAAGCCTTCGCCGATGTAGCGGCCGGTCGCGAGGATCAGCCGCTCCTCGTGGTTCGGAATCGCGTCCAGCCGCTCTTTGACCCCGCGCCGCGTCTTGGCGCTCATGCCGCCCTGGAGCACGACCAGATGGCGGGCGAACTTCTGCAGCCGGGCGGCGAAGTACTCGAGATGATCTTTCCTCTCCGTGAGGAGGATCGGAGAACGGCCCTGTTCGAGAGCCTGGATGACGTCGTCGAGGATGAGCCGGTTGCGCCGGTCATTCACCGCGAGCGCCGCGTACAGCTCCTGGATGCCCGGCGCCGCCTCGCTCGATATCTTGAAACCTGTCTCGCGCACCACGAGCTTGTGGGCGAAGGGGCGTTGCGCCGCCTGGCTCTTCGCATTGATGGCGAAGCGAACTGGCCCCAGTTGCATCTCGGTGATCGGATGGCGCCCGTCGCGGCGCTGCGGCGTCGCCGTGAGACCGACGATGTAGCGAGCCTTCGCCTCCGCGAGCACGCGCTCGAACGAAACGGCCGGCAGGTGGTGGCATTCGTCCACGATGATCTGTCCGTATTTGGCGACGACATCCTGGACCTTCCCCGTACGAACGAGACTCTGGATCATCGCGACATCGAGCCGGCCGTTGCCGGACTTCTTGCCGGCTCCGATCTGGCCGATCTCCTTCGGCTCGATGCCGAGGAACAGCGACAGCTGCGCCAGCCACTGGTCGAGAAGCGGGCGCCGGTGGACCAAGACCAGCGTGCTGCAGCGGCGCTCCGCAACGAGGTACGCGCCGACGACCGTCTTGCCCACTCCGGGCGGCGCAACGAACACGCCGATGTCGTGCGCGAGCAGCGCGCTCACGGCCTTCATCTGTACCGGTGTCAGCTTGCCGCGGAATTGGAATCCGAGCGGCTCTCCGCTGACGCGCTGGTCGTCGAGTTCGAGGCAGACACCGTACTCGCGCAGCAGCGCCTCGAGCTCCGCCCGGCGGCCTCTGGGCAGGCCCACGTGCTGAGGAAGATCCTCGGCGCACGCGATCATGCGCGGGGTTATCGCCGTGGAGAGGCGCATGCTCTGCTTCTTGTAGAACTCGGGGTTCTGGAACGCCGCGAGCCGCTTGATCTGGTTGATCAGCGGCGACGGAAGGCCCGCCTTCTCGACAAAGAGCTGCTGCGCGAGGACGGCGCGCACGTTCGGCGGCAGCGGTTCGGTGATGACCACCGGCTTTGGCTTGCGGGACGGGGGCCGCGCCCATGGCGCCACGCCCTCTTCATCCTCCGTCTGCGCGAGCCGCCCGCCGGCGGCGGACTCCTGCCGTGTCGCCTCGCGCGCGATCAGATCGACGGCGCCTGGATCGATGCGCGTCACCGAGGCGAGATAGGCCCACTGCCGGTCATCGGGGTACGGCTTCAGTTGGTCGTCGAGGAAGACCGAGTTTCCCCGCTGCCTCGGTTCGTGCTGAAGCGGCAGCGCGATCAGGTTCCCGAAGCCGCCTCGCGGCATTGTGTCTTGGCTCGGAAACAGGCGGTCGTACGAGTCCATGCTCA
>JAYUHJ010000073.1:0-13506 GCA_043767065.1 Hyphomicrobiales bacterium
GGACGGGAGCGCTTTTGAATCTATGTTGCGCATTCGTGCGCGATCTTGAATCAAAATTACGCGCTAGGATGATCAAAATACTTTTGCAACAAAATCTGCAATCAGCAGACATCCCGACCAATTCAATTCCTGAACGGCAGGGCACCATCAAGCGATACCGGATCAAACATTCCAACTGGACCACTTAGTGGGGGCCGATCAACCCCCGGTTCCTCGGATCAACTACTTCTGGATCGGTTTTTTTAATGCTTCTTACCGGACGCTTCGAATTGCTTGAGGTACGCAATGAGATCCTTGATTTCTTGCTCGTTCTTGATGCCGGGAAACACCATCTTGGTTCCGGGTATTTTGGCCCGCGGATTTTTGATGTATTCCGCGAACACGGCTTCGTCCCATACGATGCCGGATTTCTTGTTTGCGTCGGAGTAATTGTAATCTTCCACCGTGCCCGCCTTCCGGCCAAAAATCCCGTTCAATCGGGGCCCAACGATATTCTTCGCGCCTTCGCCAACTTCATGGCAAGCGCGGCACTTGTTCCAGGCCTTAGTATCCACCGTGGCATCCTGAGCCGGTACAGGCTCAGCCATAACGACTAGAAGGGTAAGGGCGACTACGGTCAAACGGATGATCATGGCGCGCTCCAGCTTTTGTTTTCGACAAGACTGCACCCCCTAGGGCGCGGTCCATGTAGGGCAGGCCAATAGTCCTTCACCCGATCGTTCATGTTCAGGAAGAAGGCGACGATGACATAGGTTTCATCGGGTGTGAGCGACTGCGCATTTCCGAACCGCATGGCCCTGCACACAATTGAACAGCATCGAAGCGAAGGGCCAGAACGAGCCCGTGGTCTTCTTCGGGCCTTGTTTGCATCGCCATCCTCAATCCTCGTGACACTTTCAATGCGGGATGAAGCGATAGGCCGTGCCGTTCCGCTCCACCACGCCGTGACCCGGCCAAGGCAGATGGAAGGCGACGAGCGGGAGCCGGTCGGTCGCAAGCTGGTCGAGCAGGCGCTTGCGGGTCGTGATGCCGCGATCGCGGTCATAATCGCCTCCCCAGCGCCATTCCGGCCGTGCAAACGACACCGCAACATTGGTCAGCACGTCGCCGCCGATCAAGAGGCGCTGGCCGTTACTCTCGATCATGACCGCCATATGGCCGGGTGTGTGGCCAATCGTTTCGACATAGGTCACGCCAGGTGCGACCGCATCGCCGGCCTTACGCCGCTCCACCTTCGCCTCAATCCGCTTGAGAATTCGCGCGCTCACGCGTGCCATTCCCTTGAGCGAATCCGGCACATTCGCTGGAGTATTCGGATCGAGCCAGAAATCCCACTCGGCGGCTGAAATAACGTAGCTCGCCTTCGGGAAGCGCTCACTGTCGTCGAACTCGTCGATCACACCCCAGAGGTGATCGGCATGGCAATGGGTTAATACGACCTTGGTGACGGCTGCGGGATCGATTCCCGCCGCTTCCATGTTTTCCGCGAGCCTTCCAGCGGTGTCCTGGAAGTTCGACCCCGATCCTGCATCGATCAGAACGAGTTCATTGCCTGTCTTGATGAGCGAAACATTGGTTTGTGGCTGCTGCCCTTCCGGCGGCAAGCCGTGCGCGGCGAACAAAGCCGCGGCTTCGGCTGGTGGCGTTTCCGGCAGCATGAAGGATAACGGCGCATTGAGAACGCCGTCGCTGATCACCATCAACTCAATCGCGCCGACCTTGCGGCGGAACGGCGCGCTCGCCGCGCGTGCATACGGCGCCAGCGTGACCGTCGCGGAAAATAGCGCGCCGATACCGGCGAGAACTCGACGTCGATGGAGGCGCATGGGGATTTCTATGGACGCACGATAGTCCAGCCGCTCTCGCTCAATTCGATCAGCCGCGTGACGCCCGCCTCCACAATGTCGATCTGCGGGATCAGCACAACCGGCTTGCCTTCATTCTTCGCCATTGCGTCCATGGTGTTCTTGCAGGCCTTGAAGCTGACATTCATCATGCTCTTGCGAAAGCCGGCGATCCGCTCCTTCACCGGCGAGGTGTCGTCGCGCAGCATGTGCATGCCGGCGTTGAAGGCGACGATCTCAATCTCGACCTCTTCGCCGCGATCCGCGTAGTAACGCGATACGTTGGCCGCGACGTTCAGCACGGCGTGCATTTTGTCCGGCGCATTGTCGCTGATCTGCAGTGCGAGCCGGTGACTCTTGTTTTCGGCCGGCACAGCAGCCGATGAAAGAAGCGTCAGAGCGCCTGCAACAATACCGACTATCATTCGGCGATTGATCATGATCGTGAGCCCTCTGGTTCGTTGGCGTCGTTGATCGCTATTCGACTTTAGGTCTCGTACCTACTTCCGGCGTTACATCGAGCACGCGAGCGCGTCCGGTCACCTTGGCCTCGCCGGGCGCACAATTAGTCATGCACGGATTCTTGTTCCAGAATGCCTTTTCCGCGACTTCACGATCATCATCGTAGAAATTCGGTTGGTTCGGAAGCTTGATGGTCGTGAAGTTCTTATCATTCAGCTCGAAGTTCTCGTCCTTGATGATGTCATTGAGATAGAGCGCGTAGGCCGTGATCGCGTAGAGTTCGTCATTGGTCAGCGATTGCGCGTTGCCGAAGGGCATGGACCGGCGGATATAGTCCATCAGCGTCGAGGCGTAGGGCCAGTAGGAGCCGATCGACTTCACCGGATCATGACCCGCCAAAGTGCCGTAGCCGCCACTCAGAATTGGCCAGCGGCCCGCGCTTTCGCCGAACTCGCCATGGCAGGCAGCGCAGTGCTGCATGTAGAGTGGTTCCCCGGCCTTCACGGTGCCTTTACCGAGCGGCAAGCCTTGGCCATCCGGACGGATATCGATATCCCAGCCGGCGATCTCGTCCGGCGTGGCCATGCGACCGATGTTGAGACGCTTCGCGGCGGCGGCCGCCGGCTTTTGCGGCGCGTACGAGGAAGCGGATTTCGGCGCCGCAGCAATCTGGTCGATCACCAAGGCTCCGGTCAGCAGCGCACACGCGCAGACCACGGAGACCTTAAGAAGCCTCGACATTCTCAACCTCGCCGTTCTGGTGCACGTGCCACGTCTGTATGCCGTTGTTGTGGTAAATTGAATTGACGCCGCGAACCTTACGCAATTCGTTCTTCGTAGGCTGCACATAGCCGGTTTCATCCATCGCTCGCGATTGCAGCAGCAATTCGCGGCCGTTCCAGTCGAATTCGTAATAGAAGCGCGTCAGCGCCTTGTCCCAGGCCGGTCCGTCGATCCGCGCCGCTCGCCAGTTGCGCCCACCGTCGAGCGAGAGGTCCACGCGCGCAATCTTGCCGCGACCGGACCAGGCGAGGCCGGACAGCACGGTGAAGCCGGATTTGTGATTGAGCGGCGCCTGCGGGCTCGGATTGGTGATCACGGATTTGGCGTCCATGATGTAGGTGAAGCGGCGCGCTTTGCCGTTTTCGAGCAGGTCGGTGTATTTCGACGTTTCCTCGCGATGGTGCCAAGGCTGGTCGCCGACTTCGATGCGGCGCAGCCATTTGATCCACATGTTGGCTTCCCAGCCGGGCAGCACGATGCGGACCGGATAGCCGTTCTCCGGGTACAGCATCTCGCCGTTCATGCGATAGGCGACGAGCGCGTCATCGAGCGCCTTCTGCAGCGGGAGCGACCGCGTCATCGCCGCAGCGTCGCCGCCCTCCATCAAGAGCCATTTCGCATTGGGCTTGATGCCGGCTTCCTGTAGCAGCACCTTGAGCGGCACGCCTGTGTACATCACGCAATGCACCATGCCGTGCGTGTATTGGCAGCCATTGAGCTGCGCACCACGCCACTCCATGCCGGAATTCGCCGCGCATTCGCAGAAATAGGGGCGGTTGACGCGCGGCATCCGCTTCAGGTCGTCGAGCGTGAAGATCAGCGGCTTATCGACGAGGCCGTGGATTATCAGCCGGTAATCGCTCGGGTTGACCTCGGCGATACCGGCGTGATGCCGCTCGAAACAGACGCCGTTCGGCGTGATGATACCGTCGAGCGCGTGGATCGGCGTGAAGCTGACCGAACTTTCCGGTGTAGCCGTCAACCATGGAACGTCGCGCCGGACAACGTGCGCCTCGTGTTTCGAAGGCTTGCCATAGGGGCGCACGGCTACCCCGTCGCCGATTACGCGCGACCACTCCGGCACGTTCGGCGGCAGATTGAGTGGATTGCCCGGCTCCTGCGGCGCAGCCAAGGCCTTGCCGCCGAGCGCTGCGCCACCAGCCGCGAGACTCGCGCACAAGAAGGCGCGCCGGGAGGCTGGTTTTGGCTTGGAAAGATCCTGTTCTGTCATGCTAGCCCTGCGCCTCTATTTTTCGTGAACTTAAGCACCTAGGACCCGGACGTGACCAGCTTCCGGCGCGACCACACGCTTCTTCTGGATGTGGTTCATCACGACATCCCAGATTGGCGGGCCTTCGGTGCTTTCGTTCACGCTCGCCCAGCCGGCGACGACATAATCTTTAGCCGATTCGAGCGGCTTACCGCTCGATCGCAACGTCAGGTCGGAAATGCGGCTTCCCATCGGCTTGCCGATGTCGATGGTGTAGGACACGCCGCCGACGCGCACCATGTCACCGCCCTGCTGATAGTACGGGTCGGAATTGAAGAGGTTGTCCGCAACGTCCTCGAGCACGTCCTTTAGTCGCGCTCCCGACATTTCAATACGGTAAGTCGCGGGATAGGTGATTGCGGTTGCGTTATAGACGTCTTCGCGTGTGATCTCCTGGCCCGGCAGCAGAGAGTTGCCCCAACGGAATCCAGGTGAAAGCGCGATTTGTGCATCGCGCTCGGAAAGCATCGCCTCACAGATCAGGTCGTCGAGCGTGCCGTTGAAATTTCCGCGACGGTAGAGCAACGTTTCGGTGCGACCGATGGTCTCTCCGAGCATCTTTTCATGCGGCGCGCGCGCCCCATGAATTTTCGCCGCCATGTCGGCATCGGGCATGATGGCATCGGCGAAAACCGGAATGAGCTTGAACCGATAGTCCTTCACCTCGCCGTCGCGCACATCGAGATCGAGGCGCGACACAAACTTGCCGTGGCTGCCAGAGGCCACGAGCAGTGTCTTGCCGACCTTCACCACATCGGGAAGCGCATCGTGTGTATGCGCGGTGAGAATAACATCGATGCCCTTAACGCGCCCAGCAAGCTTACGGTCGACGTCGAAGCCGTTGTGCGACAGCAGCACGACCAACTGAGCGCCATCTTTACGGACAAGTTCGATCTGCGTTCGCAAGTCGTCTTCGCGTATGCCGAACGACCAGTTCGGAATCATCCAGCGAGGGTTCGCGATCGCTGTGTACGGTAGGGCTTGCCCGATGATTCCAACCCTCACGCCACCGCGCTCATAGATCACGGATGGCTTGAAGGCCGGTTCGTTCCACTCGGTGTCGCGGATATTCTGCGCAAGGAACGGGAAGCTGAGCCCTTTGACAATTTCTTTGACGCGCGCCTCGCCGAGCGTAAATTCCCAATGCCCGGTCATGGCGTCCGGCTTGAGCAACGCCATGCAGTCAACCATGTCCTGGCCCTTGCTTCGCAGCGAGGTGTAGCTGTTCTGCCAGGTGTCGCCGCCGTCGAGAAACACGACCCGGTCGCCGCGCTCACCTCGGATCGCCTTGATGATCGTCGCGATGCGATCAAGTCCGCCGATCCGCCCATAGCTTTTTGCCAGCGTGGCAAAGTCCTCCGAGCTGAGCGCGTGGGCTGTCGCCGAACCCGCCGGAATCTTGTAGAGGTCCAGCAGAGCGCGGCCCGTGATATGCGGGACGTGCCCCTTCGCTTCGCCCACGCCGAGATTGATCGAAGGCTCGCGGAACAGCACCGGCAGCAGCTGTCCGTGAAGGTCGGCGATATGAACGAGCGTGACGTTTCCGAGCGGCTCAAACTGCAATAGCTCGGCCTGAGTGAGCCGCTGCTGCGCGAACGCGCGCGTCCAGCCGTTTGGCAGCAGGGCCGCCGTCGCGGCGGCCAGCTGGAGAAAGTCGCGCCTCGAAAACATCCAATGCTCCGACGGACTCCCGAGGGGGTCGCGGGATGGCTAAGCCTGGCTTACCCGCGGCCCAAACGGCGATGGCGAAAGCGCCGGACTGTTAGCTGACCGTGATCGTCTCTTCGCCGACGATCTTGCTGCCGTCGTCGTCCGTCCAGGTGAGGACGACCGGACCGGATTCTTGAGCCTTGAACTTGAACTGGATGTATGGGTTCGCCGAGATCGCCGGCTCGAAATCGGCGGAGAACACTTCCTTGCCGTTAACCGTGCAGGTGAACTTGTTCAGGATCTTGCGCGGGATCACATCGCCCTTGCCGTCCTTGCGTTGCCCGGATTCCATGATGTGCGAAACGAGGGCCTTCACCTCGACGAGATCGCCCTTCTTGGCGTCCTTCTTGTCGAGCTTGATGCGCGGTTTGACGGCCATAATTCTCTCCCTTGAACAGTTATGCTGTTGTCGGCATTCGGTCCGATCAGCCGCCGCAGCCGCCGATCGTGACCTTCACCTGTTTGCTGGCCATGAAGAAGGTGCCATCGCTCATCTTGGCGACGGCAATGATGTTCTGGCTCGTGGCCAGGCGGATGCGCGTGTTGGCCTCCGCCATTCCGCTCGCAGGCGAGAAGTGGAAGGCGACAACACCGGCGCGCGGGTTGCCATCAGCGACAACGAGCACATCGCTGACATAGAGTTGCTCGGTCATCGGGCTTTCGACCGTGACTGTCATGGGAACGGTGTTTCCGTTCTCTGCGATTTCCGGCAGGTCGAATTTGACACGACCCTCAGCCGGCGTTTTGCCGCCGGTAAATTTCTTGATCAAATCGCCTGAATCATTGGCGGCAAAGGCCGGACCGTTCGACGAGACCAGGATCGCAGCCGCGACGGCGCCCGCGCCGATCGCCAAGGCCTGCCGACGATTGGAAATTAAAGTCATCGAGTGTCTCCCTCCTCGAATCCGACCAGGCCGCGCGCGTATGGCACGGCCAAAATTCCTCGACATCACAACGTACCACGCCCGGAAATGACGCAGTTGTGAGCGTTTCCGCTATTCCTTCGTGCGCCTGCGTGGATCGCAAGACATATTCATTTATTCGTAAATGTAGACGATTGCGATTTCGATTGCAATCGGAGTTACGCCGCGCGCTGTGCAGTCTTGTCGAATTCCCCCAAATACCTCTTTTCATTCAAAAAATTGCATGTATTCTTGAGTTAAGCGTGACCATGCGAACCGCGCGACTAGCCCGAAACGAGGGGGAGGATGCACCGGTGAAGCTGAAAGGAACGCTACTCGCGGCCATTTTCGTAGCCATCGGTTTGTCGCCGATGGTGATCGCGCAAGACGCGGATACAGAAAAGGCGCTCGAAAAATATCGTCAGATGCTGAAGGCAGACCCGTGGAGCAATCCGGGATTGCTCGATGCCGATCGCGGTGAGGCATTATGGACGACGCCGCGCGGCCCGAAGAACGTTTCGCTCGAACAATGCGATCTCGGCAAAGGACCGGGCAAGCTCGTCGGCGCCTTCGCAGAATTGCCGCGCTATTTCGCCGATGCCGACCGCGTGATGGATGTCGAGACCCGCATTCTCTGGTGCATGGAGAAATTGCAGGGCTTCAATCGCGCCGACCTCATCAAGAGGCCGCATCCCAGCGGCGGCCAACCAGTCAAGGAGCTTGGCGCCATTGCGACCTACGTGGCGACCAAATCGCAGGGCATGAAATTCGCCGCCAAGCTCGATCAGCCGAGAGAGAGAGAGACGGTCGCGCTTGGCCAGGCACTGTTCATGCGGCGCTCGGGTCCCTTCGACTTCGCTTGCGCGAGTTGTCATGCGGAAGAAGGCCGGCGGATCAGGCTGCAGGGACTGCCGTTCCTCTCGAGCCCAGAAGCAGCCCGCAAGGTCGTCGGCGAATGGCCGGCCTATCGTGTGTCGACCACCCATGTGATGACCATGCAGCACCGCCTCTACGACTGTTATTGGCAGATGCGCATGCCCGAACTTGAGTTCGGTTCCGACGCAAGCGCTGCGCTCATTGCCTATCTGGCAAAGACCGCCGAGGGCGGCGAAATCTCCGCCCCCGCGATCAAGCGCTGAGGAGGAAGACCATGCGTAATATTGCAATCGTCCTCGGCGCCGTCATCGCCATTGTTCCCATGGCGCTGGCGCAGCAGAAACCAACGGTCGATCCGGCGCGGGTCGATGCCGCGATCAAGTCAGCCTTTCCGACCGCACCAGCTGATTGGGAGTCGCGGCTCGTGCCTGATGAGACGATGAAGGAGTGCTCAGCCTACGACAACAGCCCGCCCAAAACGGTGTTCGACGCGATCCGGGCGCGCGAAAAGGCGTCCATCCAGTATCCCGCCGACGGTAAATTCCTCGGTGATTGGAAAAAAGGCGAGACGCTAGCGCAATCAGGCTTTGGTTTGCGATTCACCGATTATCCACCTGGCAATCGGGCAAATGGCGGCAACTGCTACGCCTGCCATCAGCTCACCAAGCAAGAGGTGAGTTACGGCACCGTCGGTCCGAGCCTGTTAGAATATGGCAAGATCCGTAACTTCGGTGAAGCGGAGATCAAGGCGGCATATGAGAAGATCTACAACCCGCATGCATCATTCCCTTGCTCGTTGATGCCGCGGCTCGGCTCTAACAAGGTGCTCTCGATCGAGCAGATCAAGGACGCTGTCGCACTGCTCATGAGTCCGGACAGTCCGGTCAACAAGTAGCTGCAGCAAGGGATGGCCTCATTCGTCGCCCTTCTACGTTTCGCGTGGGCTCGATTTAAACAAAAGGATAAGCCGACATTCCCCAGATGGCCATTCTGACGCTCAGAACAGGGGTTCATCCGGGGAATGTCGGTTGATACCGCAGCGAAAGGGCGCGCGATCTTGGTGTCGGGAGCGAGCTAAGCGTTGGGAGGCGTGTAAAAACGGACTTACCTGCGGGCGTGTAGAGTCTCAACCCATCCGGAGAGTGGAAGATGTGGACTGTAATGACGCATGCGCTTGCAACATTTATCGTTTTTTCGAACTGCCTCTTTTTGGTCGCCGATGCGGATGCACAATCTCCACCTACCCAATCGGCTACCGAACGCAAGTTCGTCGCGATTCCCCCGAATAAGGACAACGACTTGAAGCTTTATCTAGGCGATGGGCGCATCGTGACCGGATCGCAGGCACTCGACCGGATGCAGACAGACGCCGATCTCATTCTATGGCTCGCCGGCAATCAGTTTTTCGCGATGGACGACGTGATCGGTGTCTTTCAAAAAGCGCACCCGGGTACAAAGGTCGGCCTGATCACGTTACCGCCCGGCTTACTTCTTGCGGCAATCCAGAATGGCGGCTGGACCTATTCCGGTAAGGAATTTCCGGGGATGCCCGACATCTATGCGTCGGTTAATCTCGGACACCTTAAGCAACTGAAAACGAAGGCTCTCATGGAGACCTTTGCAATTTACATGCATAACGAACTGCAGATTATGGTTGCAAAGGGCAACCCGAAGAAGATTGTAGGCATCAAGGATTTGGCGCGCGCTGACGTACGCACGTCGATGCCAAATCCCATCAACGAGGGGATCATGCAGTTCTATGCCCGCAAAGTATTGGAGCGGCATGGGATATGGCAAACGATCTCTAGCGGGAAAGAATGCTTCTCCTGCCAGACAACCGAGCGAAATTGGTTCACCGCTGTCCATCATCGCGAGACGCCGGAGCGCATTCGCGACAACAAATCTGATGCGGGCATTGTCTGGAAGACTGAGGTGCTGGAAGCCCTCCGCGAGGGTGCCCAGGTTGATGCGGTTGAGCTGCCACCGGAGGACAGCCTTCGCAACGAAGTCTCCTATGCGATTGGTGCGTTGACCCACAGCCGCCGAAAGGTAGCCGCGGAGAAATATCTTGCCTTTCTTGCGACGCCTGCCGCACAGCAGGCATACGCAAAATTCGGGTTCGTCAACGCATCCGCCGAAGAATTACGATTAAAGCCCATTCAATAAGCACGCTTCAAATAAAGTGGGAATGAGGGCCTACGCACTTTGGTCGAGAGAGAACGCCGATGAGGAATAGACGAGAGTTTATCGGTGCAATGGCAGCGTCGGGCGCGGTACTTGCGTCCACGAGCGGTGTGCAGGGCAATCCTGTCGCCCTGGATATGGGCAAGCTGAAAAAGGATACCGATTTCGCTTGCCTTTATCACTGCGATTTCGGCGATCAGCAGCGCTTCTCCCGAATGCTGACCAACATCAACAATCATCTGAGCGCCTACGAATTCGACCCCTTTAAGATCAAGCTCGTCATCGTGGCGCACGGCGCCGGCATCAAGTTCTTCCTGGAGGATCTGTCCGGCACCGCTTGGGAACAGGAAACGATCAATCCGGACCTCTACAAGCGCTTCATCGGTCTCACGAAATTCGGTGTCGAAGCCTATCTCTGCGAGATCACCTACAAGCTCGAGAACATTGATCTCGCCAAGACCCGGAAGAACGTGTTTCTTAAATTCGTGCCCTCCGGCGTCGCTACAGCGGCCGAACTTCAGGCCAAAGGATTCGGCTACCTCAAAGTGGGCTAACGCTTCCGCCTTCAAGATCGGCGGCGGTAGCAGCCCCGGTCAGCCTCCGCGGGTCACTGACTAGCGTAGTCAACTATTGGCTTTGAGATAATCGCGCAGGTTGCCCTTCTCGTAGGCGCGCTCCGAGAAGAACTTGAACATTGCGAGGAAGTGCTTGGGCTCGAGGTATCCCTGAGCCCGGGCGACTTCTCGATCGCGGGGCTTGCGCGCGCCCAGCCCAGCAGCGTGCTCAGGAAGGAATTGCAACGTGGGGGTGAATCGAACGCCGATGAGGAATAGCCGAGAGTTTATCGGTACAATGGCAGCGTTGGGCGCGGTACTTGCGTCCACGAGCGACGCGACTGGATCATATGCAGAAAATCGAATATAGTTCGAGCATGCGCCCAGCGCTCAGTCGTACCTTCTGCTTCCTCGCCGCCGGCCTGATCGTATTCAGTGCGGCGACGTTTGAAGTGGCGAGGGCGGCCGAGCTCGTAATGTTTGAGCGAGCCGGCTGCCCATGGTGCCAGCGCTGGGAGCGTGAAGTTGCGCCGATCTACCCGAATACGCCCGAAGGTCGTCAGGCCCCCTTGCGCAAGGTGGACCTCGACCGAGGAGTGCCCGCCGACCTTACGCTCGCTGCCCCAGTACGTTTCACTCCCACATTCGTCTTGGTTGAGAACGGGCGTGAAATCGGGCGCGTAACCGGCTACATCAATGACGCGAGCTTCTGGGGCCTGCTCGAAAAGCTTCTGTTGAAAACCGACTCGAAGAAGAGCTGACGAACTGGCGGCACGAGCCGATCGAGGATGACCGATGCCTTCCATCGTTTCCAGGAAAATCGAGCGCGAGCTGCGCGATGGAGCGGAGTATTCGGAGAAACTCGACCAGCTGATGCGCAAAGCGCGCACGGCGAGCGATTTCCTCAAGGCCCTATCACACGAGAACCGGCTCTTGCTCCTATGCCTGCTTGCCGAGGGCGAGCGTTCGGTGACGGAGCTCGAGAATATTCTCTCCCTGCGTCAGCCGTCGGTATCCCAGCAACTGGCGCGCTTGCGCTTCGACGGTATGGTCACGACGCGGCGCGAAGGTAAGGCAATCTATTACAGCTTGGCGAACGACGACGTTCGTAGGGTGATCTCGATAATTTACGATATCTTCTGCGAGCCCGCGCGGCGAAAGAAACGGCGCTGAGCGAGCGAGAGGCGCATCGATAGACCGGACGGCAAAGTCCCGCCGGCATAATCGGGAGGAATCGGGGAAGTGGAGACATTCCCAGCCTGGACTCTCGGGCTCAGCGGTTTGGCCGTTGGCACTGCCGCTGGTTTCGCAACCCGCCGCGCGCGGCTGTGCACCTTCGGCGCGGTGGAGGATGCGCTGATGGGCGGCGATACACGCCGTCTGCGCGTATTTGGTCTTGCACTCGGGCTTGCCATTGTGGGTACGCAAGCCCTCGTCCTCGCCAAGCTGCTCGACCCCACCAGCACGGCTTACGTCTCCACGGCGCTTCCCTGGCTGTCGATCCTGCTGGGCAGCGTGATGTTCGGCGTCGGCATGGCACTCGTCGGCACTTGCAGCTTCGGCTCGCTCGTGCGCCTGGGCAGCGGTGATCTGCGCAGCCTTGTCGTGATTCTCGTTTTCGGTGCTGCAGCTTACGGGACTCTACGGGGCTTATTCGCCGAATTTCGCGTCTCGATAGTCGAGACCTACTTGGTCAGATTACCGCCGCCCAGCCGTTCGGATTTCCCCTCGATCCTGTCGGCGCTCGTTCAAACGGATCTCAGGATCGCGGTTGCGATGCTTGCCGGCCTCGGGCTGATCTTCTTTGCGGTCGCGGACCGGCGGCTCTGGCGGACGCCTCGCTTGCTCATGGCCGGCATAGTGCTCGGCATTTGCGTTATCGCAGGCTGGATTCTGACCAGCGTTCTCGCCGACGAATTTAGCGGGCCGCTGCGGCCGCAAAGCCTGACCTTCGTCGCGCCGGTCGGCAAAGCGCTTTATGCCACGCTCTTGAATCCTGGAGGGTTCGCCGACTTCGGTATTGGCAGCGTCTTTGGGGTGGCCCTAGGTTCCTGGGCCGCCGCCCGCTCGGTGGACGAATTTCGTTGGGAGGCGTTCGACGACCATCACGAGATGCGCCGGCATCTGGTGGGCGCGGTGCTGATGGGCGTTGGCGGCATCCTGGCGGGCGGCTGCACCATCGGCCAAGGCCTGACCGCTGGATCGATGCTGGCACTTTCTTGGCCGCTTGCAGTCGGCGGCATGATCCTCGGCGGACGGATTGGCATCGCGATCCTCATCGAAGGATCAATCGCCGATCTTGTCCGGCGGCTCTGGTCGCGTCCTGCTGTCCGACGAAGCGCTGGGGACGACGTTTGAGCGAAGAGCGCGACCCGTGAGAAATTCTAAAACTTGGAGAAAGAAACTAGTGACATCGAAAAAATCATAACCTCCACCGCGAGCGGTGGACTTGAGGGGTGCCTATGACCAACAAAAAAATCGAACGTTCATTGGAAGAGCTTTATCGCGACGACCCAGAACGCGCCGACTCAATGGTGTTGGGCCGCAAATCCGGCATGAACCGGCGTGGTTTTCTGGAGGGCACGGGCCTCGCCGCCCTCGGCGGATTGGTCGGCGGAATCATTCCGTTCAGCCAAAACATTCCCGAGGGATTTATCCCCGCCGCGCTTGCGCAGGACAAAAGCGCGGCCCCCGCGCCCACCACCCCGGCGCCAGCACCGGCCGCAGCACCACCTGCAAAGAAGGGTCCGCAATTTCTAGATTTTCCGGGTAAGGACAAAGGTCTTATCGTCATCGGCGATCGTCCGCTCGTAGCCGAGACGCCGGAGAATCTGCTCAATGACGACACTACACCGATCAACAAGTTCTTTATCCGCAATAACGGGCAGATTCCGGACGCCGCGAAGGAACCCGACAAGTGG